>DASSLJ010000235.1:0-3307 GCA_035689585.1 Candidatus Dormiibacterota bacterium | reverse complement strand
GAATGTCTGGTTGCGATCACCGGCGGCGATCTCGGGCCATCGATCCCGATGTGGACCGCGGTCAGGCTCGAGCGCGACCACGAGCTGTCGTTCTCCGGGCGGCGGACCGGCGCGAGGGCTTACATCGCCGTCGCCGGCGGCGTAATCGGCGACCGCTGGCTTGGATCGATGTCAACCAACCTGATGTGCTCGCGCGGCGGGATGCGCGGTCGAGCCTTGATCGCCGGAGACGTGATCTCGACCGGCGACCTCGAATACCCGGCAGACCCTGGGTTTTCGCTGCGTGACGAGCTGCGTCCGGACTACTTGGAGCACACTCTGCGCGCGATCCCCGGCCCGCATTTCGGGCGGCTGAGCAATCGATTCTTCGGCGAGCGATTCACAGTGAGCGTCAACTCCAACCGCATGGGCTATCGGCTCGATGGTGTTCGCCTCGAAGCACCCGGCGACGAGCTGCTCTCGTTTGCCCTCGTCCCTGGAGTCATCCAGCTGCCGTCGGGCGGCCAGCCGATCCTGCTCATGGCCGATCACCAGACCGCCGGCGGCTACCCGGTGATCGCCACGGTCACGAGCGCTTCGATGCCGGTCGCCGCGCAGCTCGCGCCCGGCGACGAGCTGACAGTGGAAGAGACCTCGATCGAGGATGCGCTCACGGCGCGCGCGGCTCAGCGCGCGGCGCTCGAATCCCTGATTAGTTGATTGATCCAGTCGATGTGCTCGGCGTAGTGCTCATAGGTGTTGCCGGCGACCCAATCCACCGCCGGCCTGCCGTCGCCTTCGAACGATTCGCCGTGCGGCTGGTAGTGCCTGTACGGGAGCTGGAGGTCCGCATCGGTCAGCGAGTTGAGCAGCGTCATCAGATGTTCGTGCGTGTCGCGGAAGTAGCGAAGCGACTCCCGCACCGGCTCGTTGCGGTGAAGCGACCAGACGGCGGCGTTGATAGCGTCGGTCTCGCCGAAGTGCTGCTCGGGGGCGCCCATGGCCTTCAGACGGTCCGTGCCTTCGAACAAAGCGATCACCGACTGCTCCCACGCCGCGATGTGCACGAGGTGATCCTTGACCGCCCAGCCGTCAGCGCCGCCAAGAATGAGCCCATCGGGTCCGAGCGATTCGACGAGGCCGTCGAGCTCACGCCACGATTCCTCGATTCGCCCGGTGAGGCTGTTCACGCCGTGGCCGCTAGCTTCTTGGCCTCTGCTATGACCACGTCGTAGTCGGGCTGCGGCTGCTCGCGCGACGAGATCCAGGTCCAGCGAATCACGCCGTCGTGATCGATCACGAAGATGCTCCGGCGCGCCATCCCGGAATAGCCGGCGACGTCATCCCTGCGGACACCGTAGTCGCTCACCATCTTGCGCTCGAAATCGCCGATCAGGTCGTAGGGCAGCCCACCGAGCTCCTTGGCGAAAGCCTGGTGACTGAAAACCGAATCGACGCTGATCCCGTAGATACCGATGCCGTTGGCGACCGCATCATCGTTCCGCGACCGAAACTCGGTCAGCTCGGTCCTTCAACCACCCGTGAAGTCGAGCACATAGAAGAGGAAGACGAGGGCGCGATGCTTCTGCAGCGCCTCCTCGAGGCTGAGCTCCTGACCCGACGTGGTCGGCAGCTTGAAATCTGGCGCCTTATCCCCGACCTGCAGCACCCATCGATCTTATTGCTTCTCGAGAACGTACCAGCCCGAACGCGTTGCGCCGATGATCGCGTACCCGCGGCGGAGCGAACCACCGAGCGCGTCGCGCAACGCCTCGCGCCACGAACGCGCGAGCTGCGGTTCGGAATGGCGCAGCACGACGATGTCCTCAGGCACCTGACATATAAGGACGCGCGCGGCACATTCGGTGATGACGGGCTCTCCCGACGGCCCGACGGCGACGATCGCATCCTGACGCCAGTCGCGCAGCTTCTCGACATCGAGCTCGCGCACGCGGCCTTTGGCTGCGTCCTCCGCACGCTGTGAGTCGAGATGCCACCGGATCAAAAGGCGGTCCGACTCCTCGCCCGCATTGAGCCCGTCCTTCATCGCGCCGTAGAAGTTCACGAGGTACGTCGGAGCCTCGGCGCCGAGTTTCGTGAGGTTGAAGTAAGCGTTGCGGCGCACCAGCGGATCCGTCGTCCACTCCATCACGCGCACGCCGCGCTCGAGGCACCACCGCCGCTGATGCTGCTTGAGCTCGAAGCCCACACCGCGCGCTTCGATGTCGGGCAGCACGCCAAGAATGTGCGAGTGCATGTGGAGCTCATGGCGCGGATCGCCGCCGAGCCAGCCGACGAGGCCGCCGACCAGGCGGTCGTCGGCGAATGCGCCGGACACATAGTTGCCGGAGTGCGCCAGGGCCTTGAGAAAGTCCGGGTCCAGCGGCGGCTCGGCCGGCCGGCCCCAGACGACGGCAAACAGATTCGAGATGTCGCGGAGGTCATCGAGCTCGATGAGCTCACGAATCTCGAGGCTCACGCCAGCGGCCCGGTTTCGATGCCGGCCTCGCGCAGCGCCTTGCGCACGGCGGTCGCAATCTCCACTGCGCCCTTCGTGTCGCCGTGGATGCAAAGAGTGTCGTAGTGGCCCGATCGCGCCAGCGCCACCGCCTGTCGGGCGGCGTGCTCGGCATCGAGCACCGCGCCGGGTTCGGTGCGTGGAGCAAGCGAGCCGTCGGCGAGCATCCGACGGTCCGCGAAGCCTTCGCGATACGCGCGAACGCCGGCCCGTTTCGCAGCGGCTACGATCTCGAATCCGGGCTGGCCCATCACGCCGACGCCGTGCCGCGCTGCGACCCGGACGAGGGCGTCGGCGGCGTCGGGGTCGCCCTGGCAGCGGTGATAGAGCGCACCGTGCGCCTTGATATACGCGACGGGTGCGACCGCGGCGATGGCGGCGACCTGGAAGTCGATCAGATCTTCGATCTCCTGAGCGCCGATCGGCATCTCGACCCGACCGAAGTTCTCGCGGTCGTCGTACCCGGGATGCGCGCCCACCTGCACGCCGAGCTCACGACACAGCCGCACCGTCGCGAGCGTGATCGACGCCGAGCCCGCGTGGACTCCACAACCCACGTTGGCACTGTCGATGCAGCGCAGGATTGCGTCGTCCGAGCCGGCGCCTTCGCCGAGGTCGGAATTGAGATTCACTGACTCGGCCCCACTGGCCGCGGCGAGTGGATGCGCGTTTGGGCGAGCCGAGACGAAGGCGGCGCAAGCACCGGACCGCAGCGCACCGTTGTGCGCGAGGACCGGAGCGCAGGCGCCAACACACGTGTCGGCCGCATCAAACGCGCAGACGCCGGCGCGGATCGGTGGGCCGAGTCAT
>DASSLJ010000234.1:0-15927 GCA_035689585.1 Candidatus Dormiibacterota bacterium | reverse complement strand
CGTTGGCGTCAAACCAGTCGGCCAGCGAATCCGGCGAATCGCCGAGGTGGCCCTTGAACTCGGCCAGGTCGGGAAGCCACGCCAGCACGGTCTCGACCGCCCGCTCCCAATCGGCGGCGTCGGCGAAGACCGATTCCGCGTTCCACGTGTAGCGCCTGTCGGCGGCAGAGCGCGCGGGAAGCGGCCTGGTCACATGAGGATTAGTAGCATGGGGCCGATGCCGCGCGCCAAATCGAACGGGATCGAGCTCGAGTACGAGACCTTCGGCGATGAAACTCGCACGCCGCTTCTACTCATCGGCGGTCTCGGCACGCAGATGATCTCGTGGGACGAGGAATTCTGTCAGCTCCTCGCTAGCCGGGGTTTCCGGGTCGTCCGCTTCGACAACCGCGATGCCGGTCTGTCGACATGGATCGAGTCGAACGCGCCGCCTTACACGCTCGACGACATGGCCGCGGATGCTGTGGGCCTGCTCGACGCGCTCGAAATCCGATCGGCGCACATCGTCGGGGCGTCGATGGGCGGCTTCATCGCCCAGCTGATCGTCCTCAACCACCCCGATCGGGTGCTGACCCTCACTTCGATGATCTCGGGGCCCAATGGAGAGGACGGCGTCCGGCCGACGCCGGAGGGGACGGCGCTTCTGCTGATGCCGGCGCCCCAGACTCGCGAGGAGCGCATCGACCAGAACCTGACGGCAAAACGACTGTTGCTCGGTCCAGCGGACCCTTTCGACGACGCATATGAGCGGGCGAAGATCGCGAGGGCGGTCGACCGGGCCTACAACCCGGCGGGATTCATGCGCCAGCTTCAGGCGATCGCCGCAGCTCCGGGGCGGCTGAAGCGCCTGTCGGCCGTCCGGGTGCCGGCCCTCGTCGTCCACGGCGACGCCGACATCCTCGTTCCGGTCGACAACGGCCGGCGGGTGGCCGCCGCAATCCCGGGCGCTCGCATGCTCGAGATCAAAGGTATGGGCCACGACATCCCGAAACGTGTGTGGCCTGAGGTCATCGACGCGATCGCCGAACTGGCTCATCAGTCGACCGTGAAGTGCTGAGCGGCCTCAACCCCGCGATCGCTTTTCTTGCCGGGCTGGCGTCGTTTGTGTCGCCGTGCGTGCTTCCGCTCGTACCGGCGTACCTGGCTTACTTGGGTGCGCGGCGGGCCGGCGCGGATTCGGTCGCCCTCGCGGGTGCGGCATTCGTCGCCGGGCTCTCGCTCATCTTCATCCTTTTCTTCTACGTCTTCTCGCTGGCGGTCCAGCCGTTCCGCGCGTTTGTGCCGGTCGTCGCGGGGATCTTCGTGATCGTCATGGCGCTGCAGGTCGCAGGCGTCATCCGGATCCCCTGGCTGTGGACCGAATACCGCGTGATGAAGGTCGCGCCGCAGAGTGGAGGCGCCGCGGGCGGATTCCTGCTCGGGATGGGGTTTGCGAGCGGATGGACCCCTTGCATCGGCGTCACCCTTAGCGCGGTCCTCAGCTCGGCGGTCACGATGGGGACGACGCCGCAAGGGCTCAGCCTGATGATCGCCTACTGCCTCGGGCTAGGCATTCCTTTCCTGATCCTCGCGTTTGCGCTCGAAGGCGCCCGTCCCCTGATCGCGTTCGTCGGCGCCCATCGACGCGCGATCGACGTGGCGTCGGCCGCGGTGCTGCTCGTCATGGGCGTGCTGCTCCTCACGGACCGGTTGACGTGGCTCTCCGCCGGACTCGTCCAGCTGATCCCCTCGTGGCCGTCGCCGACGCTCTGACGGTGGCTGTTAAGAACACTTGTTTGTAGTCCGGTAACTCGTCAAACTTGTTTGCGTGGGGCAGGCACTAGACCTCTTTTCTCCGGCCGTGCGCGACTGGTTTCGCGCCTCCTTTGCCGAGCCGACGTCAGTCCAGGAACGTGGCTGGCAGGAGGTCGCGGCTGGCCGGCACGTGCTCATGGCCGCGCCTACGGGCAGCGGCAAGACGCTCGCTGCGTTTCTGTGGTGCCTCGACCGCCTCGCCACCGAGCCGATGCCTGCCGACGCGGACCGCTGTCGCGTCCTCTATGTGTCGCCACTGAAGGCGCTCGCCCACGATGTGGACCGCAACCTGCGCTCGCCGCTGGTCGGCATCCGCCATCAGATGGAGGCCGCAGGCCAGGCGCCTCCCGACATCTCGGTTGCCATCCGGACGGGTGACACCCCGACTGATCTTCGGCGCTCCATGGAACGCCACCCACCCGACATCCTGATCACGACTCCGGAGTCGCTGTTCCTGATCCTGACCAGCGCCGCTCGCAAGATCCTCGCGCCGGTGCGGTGGCTGATCGTCGACGAGATTCACTCCGTCGCCTCGACCAAGCGCGGCAGCCACCTGGCGCTGAGCCTCGAGCGCCTGTGCGAGCTGACGCGCGTCGAGCCGCAGCGCATCGGCCTCTCCGCGACGCAGCGCCCGCTTGAAGAGGTCGGACGTTTCCTGGGCGGGGCGGATAGAGAGGTGGCCATCGTCGATGCGGGCCGGCTGAAGACGATGGAAGTGACGGTCGAGGTGCCCGTCGAGGACATGACGCGGCTCACAGCCGAGGACGAAGACAGCGCGAGGGGCATGAACAGCATCTGGCCTGCGATTTACCCGCGCCTTCTCGAGCTGATCCGCGAGCACCGCTCGACCATCGTCTTCGTGAACTCGCGCCGGCTGGCCGAGCGGATCGCCGCGCGCATCAACGAGCTCGCGGAAGAAGACATCGTCCGCGCGCACCACGGCTCGATCGCGCGCGAGCAGAGGTTGATCATCGAAGACGACCTCAAGGCGGGACGGGTTCGGGGCCTCGTCGCGACGTCGACCCTCGAGCTCGGCATCGACATGGGCGCGGTGGATCTCGTGCTCCAGATCGAGTCGCCGCCAAGCGTGGCGGCGGGCATCCAGCGCGTTGGCCGCGCAGGCCACTCAGTCGGCGAGGTGTCCCGCGGAGTCGTCATCCCCAAGTTCCGCGGCGACCTGCTCGAGTCGGCTGCGGTCGTCGAGGGGATGCTCGAGGGACGCATCGAATCGACGGTCGTACCGCGCCGGCCGCTCGACGTGCTTGCGCAGCACATCGTTGCGATGTGCGCGCTCGACGAGTGGGAGGTGGAGAAGCTCGGCCGTGTCGTGCGCCGGGCGTACCCCTACAGCGACCTCGGGCCGCGGGCTTTCGAGTCGGTCCTCGACATGCTGAGCGGGCGGTATCCGTCGGATCAGTTCGTCGAGCTTCGCCCGCGCATCGTGTGGGATCGCATCGCCGGCAAAATTCGAGGCCGCGCCGGTGCACAACGCCTCGCGGTGACGAACCCGGGGACGATCCCAGACCGAGGCCTGTACAGCGTCAACCTCGTCGACGACGGCCGGCGTGTCGGCGAGCTCGACGAGGAGATGGTTTATGAAACTCGCGTGGGCGAGACCTTCGTCCTCGGAGCCTCGACGTGGCGGATCGTAGACATCACACCGTCGCAGGTCATCGTCACCCCCGCCCCCGGAGAGCCGGGGAAGATCGCCTTCTGGAAGGCCGACGCACCGAGCCGGCCGGTCGAGCTGGGAGCCGCGCTCGGCAAGATGGTCCGCGAGCTGCGCTCGACTGACCATGAGTCCGCGGCCAAGCGGCTGAGAGACAGGGCGGGCTTCGACGACCTGGCGACCAAGAATCTGCTGGCGTATCTCGACGATCAGGCAGCGGCGACAGGGACGGTGCCGGATGACAGAACCATCGTCGTCGAACGGTTCCGCGATGAGGTCGGCGACTGGCGCGTGTGTGTGCACACCCCGTTCGGCGGGCGCGTGCATGCGCCGCTCGCACTGGCGTTGGAGGCGCGGCTGCAAGAAAGCCTCGGCGTCGACGCGCGAGCGTTGTGGACGGACGACGGGATCGCTCTGCAACTGCCCGAGGTCGAATCGCCGCCGAGCCTCGACCAGCTCATCCTCGACCCCGAAGAGGTGCAGTCGCTGGTGACGCAGCAGCTGCCGGCGTCCGCGCTCTTTGCGGGGCGCTTCCGCGAGAACGCTGCTCGATCGCTGCTTCTGCCTCGGCGCCGGCCAGGGCAGCGAACGCCGCTGTGGCAGCAGCGGATGCGGAGCGCCAACCTCCTCCAGGTAGCCGGTCAGTATCCGGACTTCCCGATTCTTGCCGAGACCTGGCGCGAGGTGATGAGCGAGCACTTCGACATGCCGGCATTGACCGATCTGCTGACGAAGATCCGCTCGCGCGAGATCCGGGTCGTCGCGGTCGACACGGAGCGCGCGTCTCCGTTCGCTTCCTCACTCCTCTTCTCGTATGTCGCCGTCTACATGTACGAGGGCGACCAACCACTCGCCGAGCGCCGCGCTCAAGCGCTCACCCTCGACCGCGATCTGCTGGCGGAGCTGTTGGGCAGCGAGGATCTGCGCGAGCTCCTGGATCCCGACGCGATCGCAGCGGTCGAGCTCGAGCTGCAGGGGCTGTTGCCCGAACGCTTCCCGCGAGATGCCGACGAGACGCACGACCTGCTCGTTCGTCTGGGGGATCTAAGCGACGACGAGGCCACCGCGCGAGGCGTGGCCTCGGAATGGCTGCATGCCCTCGAGCGTGATCGCCGGGCAGTTCTCGTGCGGGTCGCCGGCGAGTCGCGATGGATCGCCGCCGAAGACGCCGGTCGGTTTCGCGAAGCGATTGGGGCAAGCCTCCCGATCGGCCTTCCTGAAGTGTTTCTCGATCCTGGGACCAATCCGCTCGAATCGCTGTTGCGCCGGTTTGCGCGTACACATGTGCCGTTCGTTACGGCCGAGCCGGCCAAGCGGTGGGCGCTCCCCGCGCCCGCGGTCGAATCGGCCCTGGCGAGACTTGCGGCAAGAGGCGATGTCGTGGCAGGCGAGTTCCGCCGGGCCGCCGAGGGTCGCGAGTACTGCCACCCGGACGTGCTCCGGATGCTGCGCCGCCGCTCGCTCGCGGCGCTCAGGCGCGAGGTCGAGTCTGTTCCTCCCGACACGGTGGCGCGATTCCTGCCGGCATGGCATGGAATCGGGGTCAAGGCGGGCGGAACGGATCGGCTGATGGAGGTCGTGTTCCAGCTCCAGGGTCTTGCGCTGCCTGCGACCGTGATCGAGCGCGACATCATCGCATCACGCGTTGCCAACTACGCGCCGCGATTGCTCGACGAGCTGGTGTCGATGGGCGAGGTCGTGTGGGTGGGGCGCGGCTCGCTGGGCACGAGTGATGGCCGCGTGGCGCTCTATCTGCGTGGCGACGCGCCACGCCTGGTGCCGGCTCCGGTCGACATGCCGGAGTCGGATCTGCACGAGAAGATTCGGGCGCACATGCGATCCCGCGGAGCGAGCTTCTTCCGCGACATCTACAACGCGTGTGGCGGCGGCGACGAGGATCTGATGCTCGACGCCCTCTGGGACCTGGTGTGGTCCGGCGAGGTCACCAACGACACGTTCGCGCCGCTGCGACTCCTCGGTCCGATGGCGCGCCGGCCTGCCGGCCGTCCGCGTTTGCCTCGGCTGACTCAGCCGCGAGCGACGGGCCGGTGGTCGCTCGTCAGCGACATCGTCGGAGCCGGTGCCAATGCCACGGAGCGGCTGCATTCCGAAGCCGGCGTCCTGCTGCAGCGTCACGGCGTGCTCACGCGCGAGGCGGTGGTCGCCGAAGGATGGCCAGGAGGATTCGCGGGTCTATATCCCGTGCTGCGCGCGATGGAGGAGTCCGGGCGCATTCGGCGCGGTTATTTCGTCGAGGGATTGGGCGGCTCGCAGTTTGCGCTGCCGGGTGCAGTCGATCGTCTGCGCTCCCTGCGCGAATCGGGAGGTGGCATCCTCGCGTTGGCGGCGACCGATCCCGCGAACGCGTTCGGAACGATGCTGCCCTGGCCTCAGAGCGACGGACGGATGAGCCGCGCCGCCGGGGCGTATTGCGTCATCGATGATGGACGGCTCGTGCTTTACCTGGAGCGTGGCGGCCGTTCGTTGCTGACCAATGGCGAGGTCCGTCTTGCGCATCTGCAAGCGCTGATCGCGGTCGCCACCAATGCCGGAAAGGTCGAACTGCAGAAGGTGGATGGGCTGCCGGCCATGGAATCGCCTTTGAAGTCCGCCCTGCGCGAGGCCGGCTTCTCGCAAACCCATCGCAGCCTGGTCGCGTACGCGAGCCGGCCATGACGCCTCTAATTGGGGACCTCTCGGGGGCCTAGTACGATTACTGCTCCGTCGGGGAGTGGCGTAGCTCGGAAGCGCACCTGGCTGGGGGCCAGGGGGTCGCGGGTTCAAATCCCGCCTCCCCGACCACGTAGCGGAGGTTGACGAGTCGATGCCGGGGTCACGCGGCCTGGTCGTCATCCACGTCGACGGCCTGAGCCACACGCGTCTGCTCGAAGCGATCGACCGCGGCCACATGCCGTTCGTCGCGAACCTGATCGACACAGAAGGCTATGAGCCGCTCGCCTATCGGTGCGGAGTTCCGTCGACAACGCCGTTCGCACAGGCCGGAATCCTGTTTGGCGACAACTCTGAGATCCCTTCGTACAGGTGGTGGGACAAGCCAACGAATGCGCTCATCGCGTTTGGCGAGGGTTCGACGTTCGGCCTCGTCGCGGACCGATATTTCAAGGGATGCGAGCCGCTGACGAAGGATGGCGCCTGCATCGCCGCACTGTATCGAGCCGGCGCGACCGACCGCTTTGGCCCCCACTATCGCGAACGGCACCGTCCGGACGAGCACGACGCCGGCGGCCGCGCCATCGCTGCCTTCCTGCTGAACCCGGTCACGTTGTACTTCTGGATCCGGCACGGAGGGCTCGCGCTGTTTCGCATCGCGCGGGACTATCTTCGCGCGCGCTTTGCTGGTCGCAGGCCGGCGAATACGTACGTCATCGCGGACATCTATCACGAGGTGCTGGTCCATCACCTCACGCGATTTGCCTTGCTCCAGGCGATGGGCGAAGGCGTGCCCGTGATCTACGCGTGCTTCTACACCTACGACGAGGCCGCCCACGCATTCGGTCCAACCGACCCGAACACGCTGACAGTCCTTCGTCACATCGACAGCACGATTCGGCTGGCCGCGCAGCGCCGGGGCAGCCGGTACGAGCTCGTGGTTCTTTCCGACCATGGCCAGGTCGAGACCACTCCGTTTGTGGCGACGGCGCATACGAGCGTCGGAAAGTTGCTTGCGGCATGGCTGCCGGGCCACCTGGTCACCGAACATCGCGGCGGCGTGTTCGGCACGCCGGGTGGCAAACGCGTCGAGATCACGTACTCGGGCGGGCTGGCCCACGTCTACTTCGCCGATTTTCCGAATCGGCTCGATCACGCGCAGATCGAAGCGGCGTTTCCCGGATTGATTGGCAAGCTGACCGCGATCGACGAGATCGGCATCGTGATGACGGCCGGCACGCTCACCACCGCGGCAGGCGATTTTCCATTGAGCCAACCACTGAGCCGCGACGCCGCGGCGCTTTTATCGCGATACGACGAGCCGGAGGTTCTCGCGCAGCAACTGCGCCGCCTCAACCGTTTCGAGCGCGCGGGCGATCTCGTGCTCTTCGGCGCCTACGACGGCGACAAACAGGTCAATTTCGAAGCGCAGGTCGGTGGCCACGGATCCATCGGGGGCCAGCAGCTTCATCCGTTCGTGCTGGCCAAGCGTGATTGGCGATTCGATACATCAGCGATTACGAACGCGTCCGAGCTCCATCCGCTGTTGGTTCGGCTCAGAGATCGCGAGTAATCAGGCGCGCCGCTGCGCGTGGCCGTGGGCGGTGCGGCGATGCGTGTTGAGCAGCGACTCGGTTTCGAAGGTTTGACCGCATTCGTCGCAGCGGTGAAACCGCACGACCTCGACGCGCGGCGCGTCGCCCATGTCGGCGGTGGAGTACGTCGTGTCGAAGTCGGGTTCGGGTCCGAGGATCGGTTCGGACGGCCCACCGCGCCACGCTGAATCGGTGCCTTCGATACCTCCAGGGCTGGCCTCGCCCGGCATGGGCTTCCCCTCTGGCAGCTCCGGCAGCGCCTTTTCCTTCGCTTCGCGCTTTCGCTTCTTCATACGGCCAGCTATACGCCGATCGCTACGCCACTGCTCTCCCGAACTGACGCGCTCCGATCACGACGGCGATGGCGGATAGCGCCGCAAGGATGAAGACGCCTTTGGCGACGCTGGGATCGCTGAGGTGACCGAGGAAGATCGCACGCGAGGCATCTACCGCGTAGAGCAGCGGATTCAGGTGAGCGATGCTCTGCAGCCATTGCGGAGCAATGGTCATCGGCAGGAGAACACCGGAAAGGAGAAGGATCGGCAGCGTCGCCGTGAATACGATCGGGGCGTAGCTGTCCTCGCTCTTGGTCGCCAATGCCACGGCGTAGGCGATCGAGGCGGTCAGCAGCCCGATGAGCCCGATCAGCGCCAGCACGACGATCACGCCAAGAGGATTGATGCTCAGGCCGAACGGCAGGGCGATGAGGACGAGGATCAGCGACTGCACCACGATCGTGAGCATGTCGCGTAGCGCGCGGCCGAAGAGCAGCGAAACCCTGCTGACCGGTGTGACGCGCAGGCGCTCGATCACGCCGGCACGGAGCTCCGAGATGAGGCTGAAGCCGACTCCGGCGGCGCCGAACATGCCGAGCTGGACGAGCAGCCCCGGCACGAATACGTTATAGGCACCTCCGGGCGGGAAGCCGCGAATTGCCGCAAGTGGCTTGAGGAGCGGCGCGAACAACAGCAGGTAGAGAACCGGCTGGAGAACGCCGACGAACACCCAGACCGGGTTGTGGATGAAGATCCCGAAGTAGCGGCCAAAGACGAGCCACGTGTCGCGCAGCAGCTTCATGCGGCCGTCTCGCGCAAAGACCGGCCCGTCTGGCGGAGGAAGACGTCATCGAGGCTCGGTCGGTGCAGCTCGACTGTCATCAGCTGCATCCCAGCGCCTTCGAGAATTCGGAGAATCGCGGGCATCGCCACCGCGCCGTGGTCGACATATAGATGGACGTAGCCGTTCTCGAGCTTGGCCTCGCGCACGAAGCCCTGATCTTTGATCAGCTCGTAGGCCCGTTCCTGGTCCCCGGAGACGGTTAGCGTGACGACATCTCCCGCGACCGCGCGCTTGAGCTCCTCGGGCGTTCCCTCGGCGACGATCTTTCCGTAGTCGATGATCGCGACGCGGTCGCACAGCGCGTCAGCCTCGTCGAGGTAATGCGTCGTCAGAAATACGGTGACGCCTCGGTCGTGCATCTTTCGGACCTCGTCCCACACGCGCGCGCGACTCTGCGGATCGAGTCCGGTTGTCGGCTCGTCGAGGAAGAGGAGCTGCGGGTCGTGGACAAGACCGAGTCCGATGTCGAGACGCCTCTTCTGGCCGCCTGAATAAGTGCCGACCTTGCGGTCGGCGGCGGCGTCGAGCTCGAGCATCGCGATCAGCTCCGCCGCACGCCGGCGCGCCGCCTCGACGGACATCCCGTAAAGACGGCCCTGGAAGATGAGCTCCGTGCGTCCCGTGATCTCGCGGTCGGCGCCGCCCGCCTGACCGACGTAGCCGATACGCTCGCGGATTCTTCCGGGCTCGGTCGCGAGCTCGCATCCCGCGACCCGTGCGCTGCCGCCGCTCGGCGGCATGAGGGTCGCCAGCATGCGCAGCGTTGTCGTCTTGCCCGCGCCGTTCGGTCCGAGGAACCCGAAGATCTCGCCCGGCTCCACGCGCAGGTCCACGCCGGCGACGGCGACAACCTCGCGCTGCCTGGACTTGAAGACGCGGCGCAAGCCGCGTGTTTGGATTACCGCTTCAGGATCGGTGCCCATCCGCGGAGATTCTCGCGGATGGCGTGACCGGGCCGCCGGTCAGCAGCTCCCAGAACGCCTCCTGTGCAGGTCCGCCGCGGGCGGTTCGGCGCACGGCGCTGATGGCTCGCATGACGGCTGGGAGCGGAAGGCGTTTGAGCACGCCCGTCGATAGGTCGTTCTCGACCGCGCGGCCCGACAGCGCGCTGAATCCCAGCCCCGCGACGGTCGCGGCGCGGACGTACTCGGGATGACCGAGATTGAGCGTTTCGAGGCGGTCATATGTGTCACCGAGCACGTCCCGAACCAGGCGCTCGGCCGAGAACTCTGGACCGCGCCGCATGTACCGGTAGTTCCCGAGATCGGCCGGGGTGACGTGCCGCAGATGCGACAGTGGATGGTCCTTGTGGGCCACGAAGACGAGCTCGTCATGCGCGAGCTTGACCGCCACGAGCGCGGGATCCGGCTCACCCTCGATCACAGCGCAGTCGAGAGACCCCGCGACCACCCGACGGTTCAGCTCTGCCGAGGGTGCGACCGCCACGTCGAGGCGGATGCGCGGAAACCGTTGCGTGAAGTCGGCCAGGCGCGGGGGGAGGTAGTAGCTCGCGCAGGTCGGGCTCGCGCCGATGTGGATCGAACCCGCCTCCAGCTGCTTCATCGCACCGGCCGTCTCGTCGACCACGTCGATCGAGCGCAGCGCTGCACGGCACGCTTCCGCGAGCGTGCGGCCCGCGTCGGTCAGCCTGACGCGGCGGCGGTCACGCTCCAGCAGCTGGAGGCCGACGGCGCGTTCGAAGTGGCGCACCTGCTGCGTGACGGCGGCCTGCGTCAGGAACAGCGAGGCCGCGGCCTGGGAGATGTGCTCCCTGTCCGCAACCGCGACGAACGACCGAATCTGCTCGAGGGTGAAGGCTGGACGGCGCATCCGCGGCCATATTAGTCCAGCTTATGGAAGTCATTACAAATCATACGTTGGCTGTTACTTAATAAACGCTGAGGCGGTGCGTTAGACGAGTTACCGTTCAGAAACGCCCGCGCCGAAGGCGCGAAAGGAGGGAGACGAATATGCGTAGGCGGATGGGCCGCCGTCAGAGCGGCCAGGGCATGGTCGAGTATGCCCTGATCCTGGTTTTGGTCTCGATCGTCGTCATCGTGATTCTTTTGACCATGGGCCAGCAGATCGCGAACGTATTTTCGAACGTCGTCGCTGCCCTGGGAGCCTGACGATCTCCGCCTGTCGTTGGGGCCGGGTCCGCCGGCCCCGACGCACAGGACCTTAACCGCTCCCTAACCGTAGTTCCGATTTTCAGCCGCTAAAGTTCTTTCGTGGCGGTCGGAGCCCACCCCGAGCCTGAATTTTCCGCGGTCCTTGCGCCCGCCGGAACCCGCTACATCAACCGCGAGCTGTCCCGGCTCGACTTCGATGAAAGGGTGCTGGCGATGGCCGAGGACCCGAAGCTTCCGCTCCTCGAACGGGTCCGTTTTCTCGCGATCTTCAGCCAGAACCTGGACGATTTCTTCCAGGTCCGTGTAGCCGGCCTCAAGGAGCAGGTTCTGGCCGCGATCGCGGTGGCATCGCCGGACGGCATGTCGCCGCTCGACCAGCTCAAGGCCATCCGCACAAGGGTCGAGGGCCTTGTCGACCGGCAGGTCGGCATCTACACGCGCGAGCTGCTGCCGGCCCTGGGCTCGGCCGGCATCACGATCGTGCGCGCCGGCGACGTCAACCGGAAAGAGCTTGCGCAGCTGCACACGGTGTTTCGTGAGCAGATCTTCCCGGTCCTGACTCCGCTCGCGGTCGACCCCGGGCATCCGTTCCCGTACATCTCGCACCTGTCCCTGAACCTCGCGGTCATGGTTCGCGACCCGCAGCGCAAGCAGCAGCGGTTTGCGCGTGTGAAGGTTCCACCCGTCTTGCCCCGGTTCATCCCGCTCGTGGAAGGCGAGCGCTACGTGCCGCTCGAGGACGTGATCGCGCTGCACCTGACCGCGCTCTTCCCCGGCATGGACATCGTGTCTCACAGCCCGTTCCGAGTCACGCGAGACGGCGACCTCGACGACGTCGACAGCGACGCCGAGGACCTGCTCGCGGCGATCCAGACTGAGCTGCGGCGCCGCCGGAGGCACGCACGCGTCGTGCGTCTCGAGGTCGACCCCGGCATGTCGCCGGAAGTCCTCGAGCTGCTCACTCGCGAGCTCGAGCTCCAGCCCGCCGACATCTACCAGGTCGACGGCCTGCTCGACATGGGCAGCCTTCTCTTTCTCACGGGACTCGAGCGCCCCGACCTCAAAGGGGAGACCTGGACGCCAACCACGCAGCCGCGCCTTCGTGGCATCGCCGCGGAGGTCCCCGACCTGTTTGCAGTGCTCCGCGCGGGCGACATCCTCGCGCATCATCCGTACGACTCGTTCGCCACTTCTGTCGAGGCGTTCATCGACCATGCGTCAAGCGACCCGGACGTCCTCGCGATCAAGCAAACCCTCTACCGAACGTCTGGTCCCGCGAGCCCGATAGTTCGTGCGCTCATCCGTGCCGCGGAGCGCGGCAAGCAGGTCGTGGCGCTCGTCGAGATCAAGGCGCGTGGCGACGAACAAGCCAACATCGGTTGGGCCCGCGCTCTCGAGGAGGCGAACGTCCACGTCGTGTACGGGCTGCTCGGATTGAAGACCCACGCGAAGGTCACGCTCGTCGTCAGGCGCGAAGGCGCGCACATCCAGCACTACCTCCACGTCGGTACCGGCAACTACAACCCGAGCACGGCGCGGATCTACGAGGACGTGAGCTTGCTCTCCGCGGACTCCGACCTCGGGGCCGACGTAACCGAGCTGTTCAATCTGCTGACCGGCTACAGCCGCCAGAGCCGCTACCGCAAGCTGCTCGTCGCGCCCACCAACCTGCGCCACGGCATCACTCAGCTGATCGAGCGCGAGGGCGTCGTCGGCGGCCGTGTCATCGTCAAGGTGAACAACCTGATCGACCCCGAGACCATCGACGCTCTTTATGCGGCGTCGCAGCGCGGCGCGCAGATCGACCTCATCGTCCGCAGCATGTGCGCTCTGCGGCCGGGCGTTCCCGGGCTTTCCGACCGCATTCGCGTGCGCTCGATCGTCGGCCAGTTCCTCGAGCACTCGCGCGTCTTCATGTTCGGCAACGGCGGCCGGCCCGAGTACTACCTCGGCTCGTCCGACCTCATGCAGCGCAACCTCGATCGCCGCGTCGAGGCGGTCGTGCCGGTGACGGACCCCAGGCTGCGTCTGCGCCTGCAGCAGATCCTCGACGTCTATCTCGCCGATGACGTCCTTGCGTCGGAGCTCGCAGCCGATGGTTCGTGGCACAAGGTGCCGACGGTAAGAGGCATCAGCTCGCACAACCGCTTCAAGGAGATGGCGCTCGAGAGCGCACACGGCAACGGGCTGAGCGGCGTACCCCACGCCTGACGGTCGAGAGATTGGTTGAGCGCGAGGTGAAGCTCGGGGCCGGCCCCGCGTTTCATCTGCCGGATCTCGCCGGAGTGCTCCAGGGCGTGGCGGTCGGACCGGCGGAGACCGTGCGTCTCGAGACGGTGTATTTCGACACGCCGGACCTTCGCCTGGCGCGATGGGGGGTGTCGCTTCGGCACCGCGCCGGTGAAGGCTGGACTCTCAAGCTGGGCCAGACGGGCAAGCCGGGTGCGGTGCTGGAGCGCGACGAGCTCACGTTCGAAGGCGGCGTGCGGACTCCGCCGGCCGCGGCCCTCGAGGTCGTGCGCGCGTATGTGCGCAAAGCGGAGCTCGTTCCAGTCGCGCGGCTTTCGACCGTCCGGCGCCGCGTCCGCCTCGTCGATTCCACGGGAGTGCGAGTCGCCGAGGTCGTCGACGACGAGGTTTCGGTGCGCGACGGACGGCGCGTCGCCGCGCGGTTCCGTGAGATCGAGGTCGAGGTGCCTGGAGACGACGGAGGCGACGGCGTCATCACCCCGCTGGTCACGCGGCTTCGCGGCGCAGGCGCGGGCGCACCCGACCCGACCCCGAAGCACATCCGTGCGCTTGGACCGCGCGCGATCGAACCACCGGAGGTCGCGCCCGAGCCACTGCTGCCCAACGCGCCCGCGCGCGACGTCATCCGCAACGCCATCGCGGAGTCGGTCGCGGCGCTTCTTCACCATGACCCGCTCGTGCGCACCGGCCGCGACCCGGAGGCCGTGCATCAAGCGCGGGTCGCCACGCGCAAGCTGCGCTCGCACCTGCGGACGTTCTCGCCGCTGCTGGACGTGGAATGGACAGAGCCGTTGCGTTCGGAGCTCGGCTGGCTGGCGTTGAGTCTTGGGGCGGTGCGTGACCGCGAGGTGCTCCTCGAGCGGCTTCGTCAGCGCACACAGTCGCTGCCCGCGAACGACATGCGATCCGCAGCGGCACTGCTGCGCCTGCTCGAAAACGAGATCGATGACCTGCGCAAGAACCTCAAGCAGGATCTCGACTCGCAGCGTTACGTCGACCTGCTCGAAAGCCTCGTCGCCGCGGCGCATTCGCCGGCAACTCTCCCGGAGGCGGAGCAGCCGGCAGCTACAACCCTCCCCGCGCTCGCGACGACTCCGTGGCGGCGGCTCCGCTCCGCAGTGCGACAGCTGCCTGCCAATCCCGCCGACCCCGAGCTGCACCGCATCCGCATCCTGGCCAAGCGGGCGCGCTACGCCGCCGAGGCCGTGGCCCCGGTGGCAGGTGCGGGCGTGGATGCTTTCGCGAAAGCGGCCGCACGGTTGCAGACGATCCTCGGCGAGCACCAGGACAGCGTCACCGCGCAGTCGTGGCTGCGGGCGGCGAAGGTCAGCGGAAGGCGCGCGTTCGTTGCCGGTCAGTTGATCGCCCTCGAGAGCATCGCGGCCCACGACGCTCGCGCGAAGTGGCAGAAGGTCTGGCAGTCGCTCGACCGCAAGAAGCTCCGGGACTGGATGCCGTGAGAACTTTTTACGTCGTCCGTCACGCCAAGGCCGGCGACCGCGAGGAGTGGTCAGGCGATGATCGCCTCCGGCCGCTGACGAAGAAGGGACTCAAGCAGGCTGAGGAGCTGGTCGACGTCTTCAAGAAGCTCGACGTCTCGGCCATCTTCTCGAGCGCCTACGTGCGGTGTGTGCAGACGGTGGAACCGCTGGCCCGGGCGCGCCGAACGAAGGTGAAACAGTCGCCGTCCCTGGAGGAAGGCCACGGTCTCGAAGGACTGAGTGAGTTTCTTGGCGATCGCTCGCTGGGCAATGCCGTGTTGAGCACCCACGGCGACATCGTGTGGGAGCTGGTCGAGGATCTCGTCGCGCGCGAGATCATCCGGCCCGGCGAGGGCGGTTACGACAAAGGCTCGACCTGGGTGGTCGAGGTCGACGACCACGGCGTCGCGGAGCGGGCGCGATACATACCGGCGCCCTGATCGCAAAGATGCGGCGAGAGATGAAGGCCGCAGCCGATCCAGCACGCGCGCCGGCGATGCAGGCGTACATGAAATCCACGATGCCGTACTACGGCGTCAACCTCCCGCAGGTCCGCGCGATCACGCGCGACGTATTCGGAGCCGAGTTGACGTGTGATGAGCTGCGCGAGATCGTGCAGCGGGTCTGGCGCGCGGCGCGGTTTCGCGAGGAGCGTTACGTCGCGCAGATGCTCCTGGACCAAAAGCAGTATCAGCAGTGCCTCTCGCAGGGCGACATGCCGCTGCTCGAGGAGATGGTCGTGACTGGCGCGTGGTGGGATCTCGTCGACCCGCTCGCTGTCGTGATCGGCGACGTGCTGCGCCGATACCCGCGGAAGATCCGCCCGCTGATGCGCCGGTGGAGCACGGACCCGAATATGTGGAAGCGGCGCGTCTCGATCCTGTGCCAGCTCAAGTTCAAGCGCGAGACCGATCTCGACCTTCTGTACGCCAACATCGAGCCGAACCTCGCCGATCGCGATTTCTTCATCCGCAAGGCGATCGGTTGGGCGCTCCGCCAGTACGCGTGGACGGACGCTGCGGAGGTGGCGCGCTACGTGCGCGAGAACGAGGCGCGGCTCAGCGGGCTCAGCAAGCGCGAGGCGCTCAAGA
The DNA here is from genome assembly GCA_035689585.1 of Candidatus Dormiibacterota bacterium. Taxonomy (GTDB): domain Bacteria; phylum Chloroflexota; class Dormibacteria; order Dormibacterales; family Dormibacteraceae; genus 40CM-4-65-16. Next base: position 126 of record DASSLJ010000234.1, on the reverse strand, counting down.
ACATTTAGATTGCGCTGAGTGTCTCGCCGCCGAGGCTCCGCTCGTCTTCGCGTCCTAGGCGGCCGGGCGCCTTCGGCGCTGAAGCCTGCGTCGTGGGGCCCGGCGCGGCGCAGGCGCGCATGGCAG
>DASSLJ010000233.1:0-2145 GCA_035689585.1 Candidatus Dormiibacterota bacterium | reverse complement strand
CGCAAATGGGCACGGCGGGTGCTCGGCCACGGCGCCGTCGTGATCATCGTCAGCGATGGATGGGACCGCGGCGATCCCGCGCACCTGGTGGCGGAGCTGATCCATCTGCGCCGGTCGTCACACCGATTGATCTGGCTCAACCCGCTGCTCGGGTCCGAGGGTTACGAGCCGCTCACGCGCGGCATGGCGGCCGCGCTCCCACACTGCGACGACTTTCTCGCCGCGCACAACGTTGCGGCGCTGGAGGATCTCGGGGCGTTGCTGTCTTCTCTTGATTCGAGGAAATCGCGATGAGAGAGGTGCTCGACGAGCTCAACCAGTGGACGGCCGACGGCGAAGAGATAGCGGTCGCGACCGTTGTCGAGACGTGGGGCTCGAGCCCGCGACCTCTTGGATCGAAGATGCTCGTCACGCGGTCCGGGAAGATGGCCGGCTCGGTGTCGAACGGATGCATCGAGGGCGCGGTGTTCGAAGAAGCGCAGAAGGTTCTCAAGAGTGGTGAGGCCAAAGTCGCCGCGTTCGGGGTGAGCGATGACGTCGCCTTCGGTGTCGGCCTGGCGTGCGGCGGTCACATCGAGGTCTTCATCCAGCCTCTCAACGACGCGCACAAAGAGCTGATCGCGATCCTCAACCGCAACGAGGCCGCGACACTCCGCACCAATCTTCAGACCGGCGAGACCGACAGCATGCGCGGCACCCCGCGCGGTACCGAGCTCGCGCGTCGCGACGGCGACGTGTTCGTGGAACCGTTTCGCCGCGCTGCTCACCTCGTGATTATCGGCGCCATCCACATCGCGATCCCGCTGCACCGGCTGGCGAAGCTGATGGGTTACCGCGTCACCGTGATCGATGCGCGCGCGAAGTTCGCGACGAGGGAGCGGTTCCCCGAGGCGGACGAGATCATCGTCGCGTGGCCCGACGAGGCGATGGCGAAGATCGACGTCGATGCGTCCACTTACGTCGTCATCCTCACGCATGACCCCAAGTTCGACATCCCGGCGCTGCGCTCGGTGCTGCGGAGGGACGCGGGTTACATCGGTGCGATTGGAAGCCGCAAGACCAACGAGAAGCGATTCGAAGCGCTGCGCAAGGAGGGTTTCTCCGAGGACGAGCTGGCCGAGGTCCACGGACCGATCGGTCTCGACCTCGGCAGCCGTGGCGCTGAGGAGACTGCGCTCGGAATCCTCGCCGAGGTCACGGCCGTGCGCTTCGGAGGATCAGGAGTACCTAAGAAAGCGGCATCCGCTTCTGCCTGAACCGGCGCGCTTTGGCGCGGTTGCCGCACGAAGCCATGCTGCACCAGCGGCTGGAGTGGTTCTTGGACCGGTCGTAGAAAGCCCAGCGGCAGCCGTCGTCGGTGCAGAGCTTGAGTCGACGCCAGTCGTCGTCCTGCATGGCTGAGTACAGAGCCGCGACCAGGCGGCCCATCGCCCCGACGGCGCCGCTCGCCTCTGGTTCGAGCCGCGGCTTTCCATCGCGCCCAAACCGCATGCGCAGCCGGCTTGCCGCAGCCGCCTCGTTGAGGGTCGCGACGTCGACGGGGTAGACCTGGCGGCCGTTGTTGCCGCCGATCACGGCGCGCATCGCTTCGCGCAGCGCGACCGCGTGCCTGAGGTCGGAAGTGTCGGCGGGCTCGCCGTCCCGCATCAGCTGGTTGCCAACGAGCCACTCGCGGAGGGCGTTTGGATCACTGAGCTCCTCGCTGCCCGGAAGCACGTCGAGGGTGTTGACGAACGCCTGGACGAGCCCGAGATCGCCGCTCGCCTTCTCCCGATCAGCCATCCGAACTGATTCTATCGCGTAACCGCACAACCGCCAATAGTAGTTATAATAACTGTCATACCCGAATAGCTGGTTAGGAGGCCGGACATGAACGCGAACGAAGAGGTGATGTGGCAGCGCCTGAAGGACAGGCAGCGCGAAGCCGAGGAAAGCAGCAGGCTGTCCTTCCGCCAGCGGCTGTGGCTCGTCGCCGGGCCCGCCATGCGGCGTACGCCTCGCCGGTCTGCTCTTCGTGCCGTCCGAGACAGCCGCTAGCGGTGGCGCCTCGCGCGGGCGACCATCACCGACCGCCAGCTGAGGATCGCGGCCAGCACGAGAAGCTGACCCATCACGATGGCGCGGTTCAGGTTGACCGCAGGGACC
>DASSLJ010000232.1:0-3008 GCA_035689585.1 Candidatus Dormiibacterota bacterium | reverse complement strand
GCGCTGCTGCGACACTTCGGGTCGGTGCAGGCCATCCGCGAGGCGCCGGTGGAGGAGATCGTCAAGGTCGGCATTCCCGAACGCCTGGCGGCGCGACTGAAAGAAACCCTGTGAACCTCGTCATCGTCGGAGCCTCGAACGCTGAGCGGATGAGCTCTGCGGTCTCCGCTTTCGAGGCTGCGGGATTCGAGCGCGTCGATCAGCTCGACGGGCTGCGCGACTCCGATTTCGTGCTCGGCGTGAGCGATGGAGGCGCGGAGCTGCTGCGCGAAGCCGACCGGCGCCAGATCAAGTACGTGCTCGTGCACGACGGCGACTCCGACGGCCATCCGGGTGGAACCTATGAGCGCGCTCACCACCGTATCGAGGCGGGCCAGCGCGACGAGCTTGCTCGTCATCTGCTGAGCCGCACGCGACCTCTTGTCACCTGCCTCGCGTTCGGCTACAAGAACGGCGCTCCATCGGAGGCCGCGCTTCTGATCGATGCGAGGTTTCTGGACAACCCGTACTGGATTCCCGAGCTGCGCGACAAATCGGGCCGTGATCCGGCGGTTGCGGACTACGTCCTGAAACAGCCGGCCGCGCGCCGCCTGCTCGACGATATCGAGCGCATCGTCGGTGAGCTGCTTCCGCTCTATCAGGAGAAGGGCCGCATGCACGTCGTGGTCGCGTTTGGGTGCACCGGCGGCCAGCATCGGTCGGTCGTGCTTGCATCGGAGCTTGCCCGCCGCCTCGAAGAGAAGGACGGGATCGACGTCGACTTCGTGACTCGGGACATTGACTAAAGCCCTCGTGCTCGGCGGCGCCGGCTTCGTCGGCAGCGCGGCATGCAAGGAGCTGATGCGTCGCGGGGTGGAGACGATTGCGGCCGGGCGCAAGGAGCGGCCATATGGAACTTTCACGAGCTACATCGCTTTCGACCGCACCGACGAGGATCAGCTCGAGCGTGCTCTCGTTCAGACGCAGCCCGACGTGCTGCTCGACCTCGCCTGCTACCAGCCTGAGCAGATCGAGGCGGTGGCGCGCCACTTCAGCGGCGAGCGCTACGTCTTCATCTCAACCGGCGTCTACCCGCCGCTGCACGGCCGCCGCGCACACGAGGACGACTTCAAGCCGCTCGAGGGCACTCCTCCGGCAAACCTCGACTACATGGATGGCAAACGATGGTGCGAGACCACGCTGGTCGGTCACCACGATCTGCGATGGACCGTGATCCGGCCGCCCGCAATCTTCGGGCCGGCAGATCCATCGCTGCGGATCGCCGCGTACATCCAGCGCATCGAGGACGGAGGACCCGTGCTGGTGCCGGAGGAGACATACGAATGGATTGCGAACCTTGCGTGGGTCAAAGACGTCGGGTTTGCGTGCGCGCTTGCGTGCGATCCGCGCAAAGACACCGCGCACAAGGCGTACAACGTCGCGTTCGACAATGTGAAGTTCCGCGACATGCTCGATGGCATCGCGCGTGCACTCGGCACCAAAGCAAAACTTCATCCGATTCCGTTCTCCGACCTTCCTGAGGGCGCAAGTCCGTATGGTCCGATGCCATCGCGCCACGCGGGCTACGACATCAGCGCTGCGCGAAGCGACCTCGGCTTCGACCCGTCGGCGCTGGAGGACGCCCTGGCCGAGACGCTGGCGTGGTATCGCGTCGCCAGGCCCTCGCATCCGGGTTATGCGAACCGCGCGCGAGAGCTCGAGATTGCACGCGGCGGTTGAGACGCTCGCCAATCGACTGAGGTGGCAGGGCGCGGGCTGCAAGGTCCTCGGCTCGCCGTTCTACGCGTCTCTTCTCGAGTCGGCAGTCGTCGATCTCGAGGCCGGCGGCCCGACCTGGTCGGTTCTGGAGGGATTCGAAGCCGAGCCTCGCGAGTCGGCCGTCGCACTACGACTGCTGGCGCCGGTCCATCGCAAGGTTCTGACCGGTGAGCTGCCGGAGCTCGGCCGGCACTACCCCTCGATCGGCGGCGACGGCGATGCGACCGCGGCATGGCCATACTTCCGCGAATTTGTCGCCGGCAACGAGGCCTGGATGCGCGAGGAGTTGAAGCGGCCGTGCCAGACCAACGAGGTGGGGCGGAGCGCGGCGCTGTTCGGTGGATTCCTCGAGGTCGCTCATCGCACGGGCAAGCCGCTGCGCATCCTCGAGCTGGGCGCAAGCGCGGGGCTGAACCTGCGCTGGGATCGGTACTGCTACGCGTCAGGGGATGGTTCGTGGGGTGATGAGTCGTCACCTGTGCGGTTCGCGAACTCATTCGACGTGGCGCCGCCGATGAACCGGACGGCGGACGTCGTCGAGCGCAAGGGCTGCGATCTGAACCCGATCGACGCGACGTCCGACGACGGCGCGCTGACGCTTCGCTCGTTCGTGTGGGCCGACCAGCTGGCCCGGCTGACCCAGCTCGATGGAGCGATCGAGGTCGCGCGCCAGATGCCGGTCGATGTCGAACGCATCGGTGCCGGTGACTTCCTGGAGCGCGAGCTCTTTGCGCCGCGGCCCGATGTGGCGACGGTCGTCTACCACTCGGTGTTCATCCAGTACGTGACCGAGTCCGAGAAGACTCGAATCGCAGGCGCCATCGCGGCCGGGGACGCTTTCTACCTGCGCATGGAGCCGGCATATCCGCTGTTCGAGGTCCGTCTCGACGATGAGCTGCTCGGCACGAGCCACGCGCACGGGACCCACGTGCGCTGGAACTTAGACTCCAACTCATGACGCGGCGCGCGGCGCCCTATGTGGTCGCGGTCGGAGGTGCGGTCGCGGTCACCGTCGCCATCGAGCTGTTCGCGCCTTTCGTCAACGCGTCCTCGCTGTCGGCGCTCTACCTGCTCCTCGTGCTCTGGCTTGGCGCGCGTTGGGGGAGGGGGGCAGCGGTTACCGGCAGCGTCGCCGCATTTCTCCTCTACGACTTCTTCTTCGTCCCGCCGGTGGGGACGTTCACGGTCCGAGGCCCGGCGGAGTTGCTCGAGCTGGTTGTCCTGCTTGCGGTGGCGCTGGTGACAAGCCA
>DASSLJ010000231.1:0-2083 GCA_035689585.1 Candidatus Dormiibacterota bacterium | reverse complement strand
AAAGGAACGGGGTGTTGGGCGCGGCGTCGCGCAGCTCCATCAAGGCCTTCCACCCATCGGGGCCGTACTGCTCCCAGAACGCGCTGTTGGGTTTGAAGCAGCACACGTGCTCCTCCGTCTCCTGGACGACCTGCAGGCAGTGGCGCAGCGCGCCCGCGGCGCCTCCGGCGATGCGCACGGGGTCCGGGTCGAGGCCGACACACAGCATCGTGTTGCGCTCTCGCGCGAGCACGCGGAGGCGTTCGAAGTAGGCCACGAGCTCACATAGTAAGGACGGGTCAGCCGGCGGGTCGAACAGCCGAATAGACGACGAGGTCGTGCCACGCGCCAGCCCGAAACTGCGCTCCGATGGCCACGCCCTCGCGCACGAATCCCGCCTTTTCGAGCGAGCGCTGCTCGGCCACGTTGTCGACGTCCGTCATCGCCTCGATGCGGTTGGCGGACGTGCGGGCGAACAGGTACTCGACGAGCAAGCGCTGCGCGACCGCGCCCAGCCCACGCCCCCGCGCGGATGGAATCAGGTTGATGCCCACGTTCAAGGCGGTGGATTCCGGATTGGGCCCGTAGCGGACGGCATGCCACGAGACCGTCCCGACCGGCTCGCCGGCGGCGGTTTCGATGATCAGCTGGCCCCCGTGCTCCCCCAGCAGCCCGGTCCGCTCGATCGCCTGTCTCATCGGCTCAAACGAGACGCCGAACTGGTTGAAGTCACCCAGAAACTCGGGCGTGTGCCACGCGTCGAGAAGGTCGGCGTCTGCCGGCACAGCCTGGCGCAGCCGGACTGGATGGTCGCTTCCCACTGCGACAATTGAAGCGTGCGGATCGCGCTCGCGCAGATCAACCCGACCGTGGGTGACCTGACGGGTAACGCCAGCATGATCATCGACTGGACCGAACGCGCACGCACGCAGGGAGCCGACCTCGTCTGCTTTCCCGAGCTGGCGATCACCGGCTACCCGCCCGAGGACCTCGTGCTCAAGCCGTCCTTCGTCCGTGACAACCTCGCCGCCCTGCAGACCATCGCCGGAGCGGCCAAAGACATCGCCGTGGTCGTCGGGTTCGTCGACGAGGAAGGAGACATCTTCAACTCCGCCGCGTTCCTCCAGGACGGTGAGGTCAAGGCGGTCTACCACAAGGTCTTCCTGCCCAATTACGGCGTCTTCGACGAGAAGCGCTATTTCGCTGCCGGGCATCGCTCGCCGATCCTCGAGTTCGCGGGTGGCCGGCTTGGCCTTTCGGTATGCGAGGACTGCTGGTTCCCCGCCGGGCCGATGGCCTGGGAGGCGTCACACGGCGCCCAGGTCCTGGTCAACATCAACGGTTCGCCCTACCACTACGGAAAGCGCGCGCCGCGCGAGGCGATGATTGCCGGTCGGGCTCGGGACTACGGCGCGTGGGTTGCGTGGGTCAACACCGTCGGCGGGCAGGATGAGCTGGTATTCGACGGGAATAGTGTCGTCATCGATCCGAAAGGCAATGTCGTCGCGCGCGCAGGGTCGTTCGTCGAAGAGCTGCTGGTATACGACATCGACCTCAAGCGGCCGGTACGGCGACCGACCGAAATCCTGAGGCGGGAGGCGGAGGCGGCGGAGGGGCTCGAGCTCGAGGTCACCGAAGTCTCGATCAACAGCTCTCACGTAGGCCGCTCAAGGCAAAAGGTGACGCCAAGCATCGCGACGCCGCTCGAGGGCGCGGCCGAGATCTACGCCGCGGTGGTTCTTGCGACACGGGACTACATGCGCAAGCAGGGATTCCAGAAGGTCGTGGTCGGGATGTCGGGCGGGGTCGATTCGGCACTTACGGCGGCAATAGCCTGCGACGCTCTCGGCCCGCAGAACGTGATCGGCGTCCGCATGCCCTCACGTCACACCTCGGAGGAGAGCCTCGAGGACGCGGGCATGACCGCCGAGAGTCTCGGCATGCAGCTCCTGGACTTCTCCATCGAGCCTCCGCACCGAGGTTTCGAAGAGATTCTTGCGCCGGTTTTCCAGGGCACTACACCGGGTGTCGCCGAGGAGAATCTGCAGCCACGCATCCGCTCGACGATCCTGCACGCGCTGTCCAACAAGTTCGGCTACATCGT
>DASSLJ010000230.1:0-3287 GCA_035689585.1 Candidatus Dormiibacterota bacterium | reverse complement strand
CCGCCCGTGCTCGAGGCGATTCAGACCGGCCGGCCGGTGTTCGTCGAGAATCTTCCGCGGCAAATCCGGACTCGGGAATACATGTCGTCGATGCGCCACCTGGTCGAGGACGTGAGCTGGCAGCAGGCGATCGCGTTTCCCATGATTCACGCCGGTCGGCCCATCGGCGGCCTCTCGGTGTACCTGCGTCCGGATCAGCATCTCGACGAGCCGACGATGGACTTCCTTTCCACTATTGCCGGTCAGGCGGCATCGGCGGCCCAGGTATCGCGACTGGCCACCGCTGCCCAGGACCAGGTCGCCGCGCACGAGCGGTCTCGTCTGTCGCGCGAGCTCCACGACTCGTTGACACAGGAGCTGTACGGGATCGCCCTCGGCGCGAAGTCCGCGCGGGCAAGGCTCGACAGCAATACGGCCGCACTTGTCGAACCCCTCGACTACATACTCGAGCTGGCCGAGGCCGGTCTTGCGGACATGCGACGGCTCGTTCTCGAGCTGCGACCCGAGCCGCTGCCTGATGAGGGTCTCGTCGCGGCGCTGCGCAAGCTCGCGGACGCCACCTCGCAGCGCCATGGACTCGAGGTGTTCGCGGATCTGCCTTCAGAGCCGGACGTCCCTCCGGACGTGAAGCTGCTCGCGTATCGCATCACTCGGGAGGCTCTGCACAACGTCGTCAAGCACGCTCACGCCCGGCACGCCTGGATCCACGTAACGATCGATCAATCCGCTCTGACGGTCGACGTCGCCGATGACGGCAAAGGGTTCGACTCGACCGTGGCATTCCCCGGCCACTTCGGCCTCGCTTCGATGCGCGAACGCGCCGAGAGCCGCGGCGGATCGATCGATTTCGGCACGTCGAGTGCGGGAGGGACGTCGGTGCGCGTCCGGTTGCCCTACCAGATGGAGCCGGCGATGGCGAGCGGGGCCGCGCGATGACGGCGCCCGCGCGACGCATCCGTGTGCTGGTGGTCGACGACCACCTGGTGGTCCGTCGAGGGCTGGCGATGTTCCTTGGCGCAGACGCCGCGATCGAACTGGTCGGCGAGGCTGCCGACGGCGAAGAGGCGATCCGGCTCGCCGGCGAATTGCGTCCTGACGTCGTCTTGATGGATCTCCTTCTGCCCAAGGTCGACGGCATCACTGCGATCGAGAACATCCGCCGTGCTCATCCAGACACTCAGGTCATCGCGCTCACCAGCGTCCTGGAAGACGCCTCCGTGGTCGGAGCCGTCAAAGCCGGCGCTATCGGCTACCTGCTCAAGAACACGGAAGCCGACGACCTGGTGGCGGCGATCCACGCCGCCGCCGCGGGCGAGGTCAGGCTTTCCGCCGAGGCGTCGGCCAGGCTCGTGCGCGAGATCCGCATGCCGCAGAGCCCCGAGAAGCTGACTCCGCGCGAGACCGAGGTCCTCAGGCTGGTCGCCGAAGGCCAGGCGAACAAGGAGATCGCGCGCGCCCTCGGCATCAGCGAACAGACCGCGAAGAGCCACGTGCACGAGATCCTCGGAAAGCTCGGCATGCTGAGCCGGACTCAGGCGGCGGTCTACGCGACTCGCATCGGCCTCGTGCCCGCCGAAAGCCTCGGCCACAAGCGCTGACCGATCGCGGTCCATCGAAAGATGGACTCCTCTCATCAATCCAACGTTCCGGCTCGCCCCGCACCGTTTGGCCGTCGCGGCCGGGTCGGCGCAGGCCGAGACTCGGAAGCAAAGGAGGTGCTGGATGCAGACAGCCGAAAAGCCCATACCCGTCGTCGCGGCGGCCAGAGATTTTCTGTCCAACAAGCGGATTGCGGTCACCGGCGTATCGCGGAGCGCGCAGGACCACGGCAGCAACACCGTCTACAAGCGCCTGCGTGAGCGCGGTTATGAGGTGTTCGCAGTAAATCCCAACACCGAAAGCGTTGAAGGCGACCGGTCATATCCAAACCTGAAATCCATCCCGGCGCCTGTCGAAGCCGTGGTCATAGGCACTCGACCCGAGACCGCGGACGGCACCATGCGCGAATGCGTGGAGCTCGGGATCAAGCATGTCTGGATGCATCACTCGGTCGGCGGCAGCAGCTTCTCGGCCACGGCCGCCGCCTACGGGCGCGAGCATGGAGTGACTGTTATCCCGGGCGGCTGCCCGCTGATGTTCGATCCGGTCTCCGACGGCGGGCACAAGGCCATGAAGTTCTGGCTGACGCTCACCGGCGTCGTTCCGCGGCAGGTGTGACGATGCTGCGTACCGCAGTCGCGGCTGTGATCGCGCTCGTCGCCGGCGCGCTGGTCGGAGTCGGCATCACGCTTGCCGCAGTCGGACTCCTGTCGTTTGCGGTCGGTGGCACGCTCAACTGCACTGTCAACAGCGACGGAACGGTGTCGAGCTGCACCAACGACAGCGGGCAGCAGGTCAAGGTGCCGCATCACATCCACATCAAGAACCCGGGCGCGGCCTGAGCACGCGCCGAAATGGAGGTGTCGTGAACATGGCCACCATTCCTCGAGAGCAGAGACTCTTCCGGCGGAGCCGCACGGACCGGATATTCGGCGGTGTCTGCGGCGGGATCGCTCACTACTTCGGCATCGAGACGTTGCCGGTTCGACTGCTCTTCGTCGTTTTCGCGATCACGGCGGGCGCAGGCCTTCTGCTGTACCTGCTCCTGTGGATCGTCATGCCGCTGGAGGACGCCCAGGCGTAGCGGCGACGACGTTCGTGAAGCGGAGGTCCGTGCGAATTCTTACGGGCGCGATCGCGATGGCTGCCGTGTACACGGCATTCGCGCTCATCCCCATCGGGGGCGCCGAGCCGGATGCAGTGCTGACGCTTGGATGCGCACTGGCGCTCGCGATGGCCATAGCGGTGGTCGCCAGTCTCGTGAACTGGAGCCGGCGGCTTCATTTCGAAGTCTGGTTTCTGCTCCTTTATCTGAACCTTGCCGCGGTCGCGGTCGAAGGGAGGCTGTTTGCGCCTGCCGTGGCGAGGCCGGCACAGCTGCCCGCGAACCTGGCGCAGCTCGCGGTGGCATCGCTTGGCGTCGCCGGCGTCGCCGCGGCCTGGTTCGGCCGCCGTCAGGCCGGCTGGCGAACTACTCCGGTTTGGCCCGTGACCGGTTGGGTGTGGCGACTGGTCGTCGCTGCGGGCGTGTACTTCGTGCTCTATCTGGTGATCGGCGGCATCAACTTCACCCTTGTCACCAAGCCTTACTACGAGACCCACGCGGGAGGCGTGTCGATGCCGCCGGCTGAGGTGATTTTTGTGTACGAACCTGTGCGCGGGCTGATGATCGCGCTCTCGGTCCTGCT
>DASSLJ010000229.1:0-19474 GCA_035689585.1 Candidatus Dormiibacterota bacterium | reverse complement strand
CTGTCGACGGACACCTCGATGAGGTTCTTCATCCTCGAGTCCATTCTAGCCCTGGGGTATCCACGTCCCTGCTATTTGAACGCGCCAGCCCGGCCAGGGTGTCGAAGCTGTCGTAGGTAGACTCCGATCGTGCCCAAAGGAAGGCGCGGCCGGGTCATTTTGATCGACGCCCACAGCCTCATCTACCGGGCGTTTTTTGCCCTTCCGCCGATGAGCACCTCGGACGGTCGCGTGACGAATGCGGTCTACGGGTTCACGTCGATGCTCGCGATCGTGCTCGCGTCTCGGCCGGAGTTCGCAATCGCGGCATTCGATCTCGGCAAGCCGACGTTTCGCTCGCAGGAGTACCAGGAATACAAGGCGGGCCGGCGCGCCATGCCCGACGACCTGCGACCGCAGATGGACATGGTGCGGGAGGTGCTCGAGTCCTTCTCGATTCCGATCTACGGCGTCGAGGGCTTCGAGGCGGACGACGTGATCGGGACGCTCGCCCGCATCGCCGAAGAACGCGGTCACTCGGTGACGATCGTGTCGGGCGATCTCGACTGCCTCCAGCTCGTAACGGAATCGGTCGAGGCGCTGGTGCCGCGGCGGGGCATCACCGACACATTCGTGTACGGGCCCGACCAGGTGCGCCAGCGCTATGGGTTCGAGCCGGCGCAGCTCGTCGACTTCAAAGCCCTGCGCGGAGACACGTCCGACAACATTCCGGGAGTGCCTGGTGTCGGCGACAAGACGGCGGCGAAGCTCGTGCAGGACTACGGCAGCGTGGAAACTCTGCTCGAGCGCGCGGGTGAGCTTCCGGAGGGACGGCTCAAGACGTCACTCGCCGCGCACGCAGACAAGGTGCGGCTGGGCAAGCGCATGGTGACGATCGTCAAGGACGTGCCGGTCGACCTCGATCTGGAGAGGGCTCGCTGGACGCGATACGACTACGACGACGCGCGCCGCGTCTTCGATCATCTCGAGTTCCGGCAGCTGCTGAGCCGGTTTCCGCCCCCCGACCAGGTGCCCGTGCAACCGAGCCTCACGTTCGAGCCCGCGCCTGGCCCCGCCGGCCTCGAGGTCGTCGCCGATCCGACGCAAGCCGCGAGCCTGCTGGACGGCTCCGCGGACGTCGGCGTCTTCGCATTCACCGAGGGGGTGGGGCGGGGTGCGCGCATCTCAGGGCTGGGTGTCTCCACCGGCTCGAGGACCTTCTACGTGACGCAGGCGGAGGCGATGGACGCGGTCGCCTCAACGCTGAGCGGCAGGCCGATCTCCGGCCACGATGCCAAGGAGACAGAGCTTGCCCTGCGCTCTCTCGGCGGCGGCCGGCGCGAGTGGGCGTTCAGCACTTTTCTCGCCGCCTACCTGCTGGGCGCCGGGTCGCGCGATCCGCGCCTCGAAGATCTCGCGCGCGAGTTTCTAGGCATCGAGCTCGTCAGCGTCGAGCAGCTGCTCGGAACCGGGCGTGCAGCGCGCAAGCCGTCGGCGGTCGGCGAGAACGAGGCTGCGGAGTTTGCGGCGCGGCGCGCGGAGGCGATCCTCAACCTCCGCCCGCGGCTAGAGGCAGAGATGCGCAACCTCGGCGTCGACTACCTCTTCCATGAGATCGAGCTGCCGCTCGCCGGCGTGCTCGCGGACATGGAGTTGGAGGGCGTGGCCACCGATGTCCCGTATCTCAAGCAGATGCAGGACGAGCTCGGTTCGCAGCTCGCGGCGATCGAGTCCGAGGTCGAGCAGGTCGCGGGACAGAAGTTCAACCTCAACGCGCCGCAGCAGCTCGCAAAGGTCTTGTTCGAAGACCTCCGCCTGCCCGTCGGCAAGAGGACGAGGACTGGCTACTCGACCGACGCAGACACACTCGAGGCGCTGCGCGAAAAGCATCCGATCATCGGCCTGATCCTCGAGTACCGCCAGCTGTCGAAGCTGAAGTCGACGTACGTAGACGCCCTGCCGCAGCTGGTCGATCCCCTGAGCGGCCGCGTGCACACGTCGTTCGGGCAGGCGAGCACGGCGACGGGCCGGCTCGCGTCGTCGAATCCGAACCTGATGAACATCCCGATCCGGACCGAGCTCGGCCAGCGAATCAGGCGGGCGTTCAAAGCCGGCCGTCCCGACCACGTGATGGTGTCGGCGGACTACTCGCAGATCGAGCTGCGCATCGCGGCGCATCTCAGCGGTGATCCGAGACTGCTCGAGGCGTTTGCGGCGGGACAGGACATTCACACCGCGACCGCGTCCGCGGTCTTCAAGGTGCCGTTCGAGTCCGTCAATCCGGACCAGCGACGGCTCGCCAAAGTCGCGAACTTCGGCTCCATCTATGGCCAGGGCGAATACGGGCTGTCACAACAGCTCGGCATCACCGGCGACGTCGCGCGCGAGTTTCTCGGTCAGTACTGGTCGACGTATGCGCGACTGCGCGAGTATCTCGACGACGTGCGGCGCAAGGCGCGTGAAGAAGGGTTCGTCGTCAGTGCCACCGGCCGGCGTCGTGCGATCCCGGACCTGCGCTCACCGAACTTCCAGCTTCGCAGCGCGGCTGAGCGCATGGCCATCAACTTCCCGATGCAGTCGCTGGCCGCCGACATCATCAAGATCGCGATGGTGCGCCTGCATCGTGAGATCGAGGCCGATCAGATCGAGGGGCGCATGCTCCTCCAGGTGCACGATGAGCTGCTTTTCGAAGTTCCACAGGGCGAGCTCGATCAGTTCGCGGAGAAGGTGCCGCGGATCATGACGGGCGCATACGAGCTCGAGACGGGAATCGAGGTGGAGATGAAGGTTGGTCCGAACTGGGCCGACATGAAAAAGCTCGCGGTCGTTCGTGCCTGAGCTTCCCGAAGTCGAGACGATCGTCGCCGACCTGCGCCCACATCTCGAAGGACGCACCATCGAGCGCGCCGAGCTCGCGTTTCCGACGATCGTCCGCCACCCGGAGCCCGAGGAGTTCGTCGACGCGATCGTGGGCTTGCGCATCGAGTCGGTGGGGCGTCGCGGGAAGTACATCCTCGTCCACCTTTCAAACGAACTCCTTCTCGTCGTGCACCTCGGCATGACGGGCCAGCTCCGGCTCGTCGATGAAGTCGTGCCGCTCGCGAAGCACACGCACGCCGTCTTCTTTCTCGATGACGGGCGTCAGCTTCGCTATCGCGACCCGCGGCGCTTCGGGCGCCTGCTGCTCGGCACCGAACACGCCCTGCTCGAGGCGCGGAAGATGCCTCGCCTCGGGCCCGAGCCCATCGATCCCGATTTCGCCGCCGACGAGCTCTATAGACGCCTGCGCAAACGCCAGGCACCGTTGAAGGCGGTGCTGCTCGACCAGAAAGCCATCGCCGGGGTCGGCAACATCTACGCCGACGAATCGCTGCATCGGGCGCGACTGCGGCCCGATCGGATCGCCGGCACGGTCAGCAAGCGATCGGCGCGGCGTCTCCACGAGGCGATGCGTGAATCACTTCGCGTCGCGATCGCGAATCGTGGCAGCTCGGTGGACACGTATCGCGATGCAGGGGGAGAGCTCGGCGGTCAGCAGGAAAAGCTCCTCGTCTATGGACGGGCGGGTGAGCCGTGTTTCACATGCGGCCGGCCGCTTCGCACGGTGCGCATCGCCGGTCGCACAACCGTCTTCTGCACTCGTTGTCAGCGCTAAGCCCGCGCTTTTTCGGCATCGCGGTTCTCGGCGCGATTTTCATCGCGCTGACGATCGCGATCACCGCTGGTGTCTTCACGTCGCTCGATCGCCAGGTCGCCTCGGCGATGCACGACGCCTGGCAGCCTTCACTCCACGGACTTTTCCAGGCCATCGCCGAGCTGGGCGGCCTGGAGCTCACGACCATCCTCCTCGCCGGCCTCGCCTTCTATCTGTGGCAGGAGGGATTCGGCACCGACGCCCTTGCCGTGCTGGTCTTCGTCGCTGCCGAAGGTTTTGAGGTCTTCTACCGCCACAGCTTCTATCACCCGGGGCCTCCACGGTCCATCTCACAGGCCGATGGCCCGAGCATCACCGAGCTTTTTGGCCGGAGTATCGGAGGCAACAGCTTCCCCAGCGGTCACATGCTGCGCACCGTCATCGTCTACGGCCTGATCGCGTTCGTGATCCGCCGGCTTTCGCCTTCAGCGCGTATGAGCGCGGCCGCGGTGATCGGCGCCGTCGCCATCATCGTGCTCATGGCGTTCGATCGCCTGTACCTCGATGTGCATTGGGAATCGGACGTCGTCGGTGGTCTTTTACTCGGCGCCATCGCTTTGCTGGCGGGCACGGTCTGGCTCGACCGGCCCCGCCGGCCGCGAAGACCGCAGAATTAAACAGTTGGAGGAAAAAGCCGTTCTCATCCTCGTCACGGCCGGCGCCCGTGACGATGCCGAGCGGATCGGCGAAGGACTCGTCGTCGAGCGCCTGGCTGCGTGTTGCAACGTCGTCCCGACGGTCGCGTCCTTTTATTACTGGGACAACCAGCTGCAGCGTGATCACGAGGCGCTGCTGCTGGTCAAGACGCTCGAGTCGCTTGCTCCGGCGGTCGAGGAGTACATCCGCTCGCACCACACGTACGACCTTCCGGAGATCATCCAGCTGCCGATCGAAGGGGGTTCGTCCGCGTACCTGAACTGGCTGGAGCAGCAAGTAGCCAAACCGGCCTCGTAGCCGTTAACTCAACACTTAGACTGCGGGGGAAAGGAGGGGCTGGGTGGCCACAGTCGTCGAGCATCCGAGCGATTCCAGCGGCTCCAAACGCCGGCGCCGCCGCGCGCGCCGAGACGCACGCGAGGCCGCCGAAGCTCTTCATAACGGCGCCAATGGAACGAACGGAGCCAACGGTCATGCCGACGCGACCGTCGAAGCCGCGGCCGTAGCTACGCTCGAACCCGCCGCCGCCGAGCCGGCGGACGAGTTCCGCGACGTTCTCGGCCAGGCGGTCGGACTGCGCCTCGACGCCGTCTCTCGCGAGTTCGGCGGCCGCGACGAGATGCACACCACCGCTCTCCAGAACGTCACCCTCGACATCGGCCCCGGTGAATTCGTGGCGATCGTCGGACCGAGCGGCTGCGGCAAGAGCACACTGCTCTCGCTGATGGGCGGCCTCGACAGGCCCAGCACCGGCCACGTGTACGGGGCGGGTCTGCCGCTCGGGGAGCTGCCCGATCGCGACCTCTCGGATTACCGCCTGCAGCGTGTCAGCACGATCTTCCAGACGTTCAACCTCATCCCCTCGATGACGGTCGAGGACAACGTCGCCCTCCCTCTGACGCTTGCGGGGATCGAGCCGGAGCAGCGCCTCAAGCGCGCGCGCCACCTGCTGGCCCTCGTGGGTCTGGAGAAGCGCGCGAAGACGCGCGCCGGCCGGCTGTCCGGTGGAGAGCAGCAGAAGGTCGCCGTCGCTCGCGCCCTGGCCAACCGGCCGGGACTGATCCTCGCCGACGAGCCGACCGGCAGCCTCGACTCGGCCGCCGGCGAAGGCGTGCTTGCCCTGCTTGACGACCTCAACCAGCGCGGCGCCACCGTGGTGCTCGTGACGCACGATCCGGAGGTCGCACGCCACGCGCGTCGGGTCGTGCGCATGATCGACGGCCGGGCGATTGAGCTCGAGTCGGGTAAGCCCACCGTCCGCAGCCAGGAACCAGTCGACCCCGCCCCGCGAATGCACTGGCGCGACACGCTGAAGGTGGGGCTTGGAAGCGCCGGCAGGCGGCCGCTGCGCTCCGTCCTCACCACAACCGGAGTTGCAATCGGAATCGCGGCGTTGAGCTTGATCGGCGCGCTCGCCGGCGGACTGCAGCAGGCGCTCAACGCTCCCGCGCTGGCCACGAGCCAGGTCCATCAGGTCGCCGTCTATCCGGTCGCGGACGCGACTACCCCGGCGCTCGACGCGGCCACGCTCGCGACGCTGGCGCATCTGCCGCATGTGCGGGCGGCGTGGGGACAGCTCGGCATGAGCGGAACCTTCGCCGACGCCTCGACGCTGGGCGTGAAAACCCCGGCAACGCCGCCGGCTGGCGACCTCGTTTCCCTGCCGCCGCTCCGTTCATCGAGCACGCTGCCGTCGCTCGCGGCCGGCCGCATGCCGAGCTCTGACAATGCAACCGAGCTGCTGCTGACCGACAGCGAGGCGAGAAGCCTTGGTTTCGTCTCGCCCCTTGGCGCGATCGGCACGCAGGTGAAGTTCATCGCGACGTCGGGCGCACTCAGCCCATCGCTGACCAAAAACCAGGTGACGCAACCGAGTACGCTCGCGTTTCTCGTTGTCGGCATCGTCTCGTCCGACTACATGCCGGCCGGCGCGCCGGGCGCGCTCGCGCCCTACGGTGTGACGCGGTCGTACTGGTCGACGGTTGCGTCGGCCAACAACTGGAAGGGCGGTGAGTACTCGAGCATCACGCTCCTGGCCGATTCGGGGCTTTCGGTCGCATCGCTGCGCTCCAACGTCGACGCGCTTGGCTTCCAGACGCAGACCTTTGGTGACCAGTTCCGCAACTTCGAGGACCTCCTCGGCAAGCTGCGCCTGGCGCTGCTCGGCCTGGCGATCGTCGCGCTTCTGCTGGCATGTCTCGGTATCGCGAACACGATGTACACCGCTGTGCTGGAGCGCACGAAAGAGATCGGTGTTCTGAAAGCGCTTGGTGCGCGGTCGCGAGACGTAATGCTCCTGTTTCTCGCGGAAGCGACCGGCATCGGCGTCGCGGGCGGGTTGATCGGCGCGCTCGTCGCGGTCGCCCTCGGCCGGCTCGGCAACGCCGCTGTCAACAGCCTCACTCAATCCGTCAGCAGCACGGGCTTCGATGTCTTCCAGACTGACGTACCGGTCGTACTGGTCGCGATCGTGCTTGCGGTCGTCCTCAGCAGCGTGAGCGGCTTGCTCCCCGCGCTGCGCGCCGCCGTGCAGGATCCGGCTCGCGCGCTGCGCTACGAGTGACCGCCGCGCATTAGTGCGCGTTAGTCCGGACTATCGTCAATTGCCGTGAGGGTTTCCACCTATCCGCTGATCGATGCCGACGAGGCGGCCGCAACCGTACTCCACCATATGCCGGTGCTCGGCGTCGAACGTGTCGAGCTCGCCGGCTGCTTCGGCCGAGTCCTGGCCGAAGACCTCGTCGCCGAAGCGCCGCTGCCGCCGTTTCCCTCCAGCGCGGTCGACGGGTACGCCGTACGCGCCTCGGACGCCGGCAGGACGCTGCGCGTCCTCGGGGAGTCCGCTGCGGGCCGTCCATTCGATGGCACCGTCCTTTCCGGAACCGCCGCCCGCGTCCTGACGGGAGGAGTCGTACCGGACGGCGCGGACGCGGTCGTGATGGTCGAAGAAGTCCAGCTCGCGGGTGAGATGGTCACGGTACCCACCGGTCTCAAAGCCGGCACGAACTTTCACAAGGTCGGCGACGACTTGAAGCCGGGCGATCGGATCCTCACCGCCGGGACACATCTCGGCGCGGCGGAGATCGGCATTGCCGCGGCGACGGGGCGCGCGCAGCTGCCCGTGCGCCGGCGACCGCGGGTCGCGCTCATGTCGACGGGGGATGAGCTGGTCGAGGTGGGCAAGATGCCGCGCCCGGGACAGATCCCCGACTCGAACCGCTGGGCGCTGCTGGCTGCTTTGCGTGATGCCGGCGCCGAGGTCCAGCTGCTGGGGATCGCACCCGACGAGCCGGAGCCGCTGCGGCGCCTGGTGATCGAGGCGCTGCGGTCGGCAGACGTGCTCGTCACGTCGGGCGGCGTGTCGGTGGGGACGCACGACCTGGTCAAACCACTGCTCGAATCACTCGGCAACGTGCACGTCGGCCGGGTCAAGCTGAAGCCGGGCAAGCCGTTCACGTTCGCGACCCTTAGCGGTGGACAGGTCGCCTTCGGTTTGCCGGGATTTCCGGTGTCGTCGCTTGTGACCTTCGAGGTCTTCGTGCGACCGGCCCTACGCAAGATGCAGGGCCATGCCGACTTGCATCGCCCGATGCTGCCCGTGCGCCTGGCGTACGACGCGCGACCGACACCAGACCGGACGGAGTATCAGCGCGTGACGCTGAGGCGCGAGGGGAGAGAGTTGGTCGCCGAAACGACCGGCTCTCAGTCCTCCTCGCGCTTGATGTCGTTGGCGGGCGCGCACGCACTGGTGCGCGTACCCGCCGGGGGTGAAGGGATCAGCAAAGGATCGATTGTGGAAGCCCTGATCCTTTCGCTGCCCTAGCTGACTACCAGCTTCTCTTGCCGGTGACGTCCTCCGACTCGCGCTCGCGCTCTGCGCGGTCGGCGTCGCTGCCGTTCGTCAGGTCTTCCTTGAGGTCGCGGGCGTCCCGGCGCACCTTGTCGCCGGTCTGCTCCGCTTTGCCCTTCATCTCTTCTGACTTGTCGCCGGTCATCTTGCCTTTTAGCTCGTCGACCTTGCCCTTGATCTCGTCCTTCACTCGTTACCTCCTTGGGAAAAAAGGGTCCTACTGGGGTAACGCGACGTGTCCCCAAGGGACTGGCTTCGAACGTTTGTGCGCCTTAGAATGAAGTGGCCCATGCCCAGCCCATTTCGTGTCGACGCACCCTTCAAGCCCGCCGGCGACCAGCCGCAGGCCATCGCCGATCTGGTCGAGGGTGTCGGCGCGGGCCTCACTCAGCAGGTCCTCGCGGGCGTGACCGGAAGCGGCAAGACCAACGTGATGGCCTGGGTCGTCGAGCAGCTGCAGCGTCCGGTGCTCGTGCTGAGCCCGAACAAAACGCTTGCGGCTCAGCTGTGTGCGGAGTTTCGACGCCTGCTGCCGAACAACGCCGTCGAGTACTTCGTCAGCTACTACGACTACTACCAGCCCGAGGCATACATCGCTCGCACCGACACGTACATCGAAAAGGACTCGAGCCGGAACGAGGACATCGACCGGATGCGGCATTCCACAACGCAGTCGCTGCTGACACGACGCGACGTCCTTGTCGTGGCGAGCGTGAGCTGCATCTACGGTATCGGCTCCGTCGAGGACTACATGGGCGAGTCGCTGCACATCGAGCAGGGCCAGTCCGTGAGGCGTGAAGTCTTCTTACGCAAGCTCACCGAGATGCTGTACGAGCGCAACGATTACGACCTGGCGCGGCTGCGGTTCCGCGTCCGCGGCGACGTGGTCGACGTGGTACCCGCGAACGAGGAGAAGGTTTTCCGCGTCGAGTTTTTCGGGGACGAGATCGAGCGAATCCAGGAGCTCGACGCCGTCACGGGCGAGATCCTCGGCGCCCGCGCCGAATTCACGATCTACCCCGCATCGCACTACGTCACGCCGGCCGACAAGCTGCGCCTGGCGATGCACGACATCGAGGTCGAGCTCGAGGAGCGCTGCAAGTGGTTCGAGGACCACGGCCGCTTGCTCGAAGCTCAGCGGCTTCGGCAGCGGACGAACTTCGACCTCGAGATGCTGCGCGAGACTGGCACGTGCGCCGGCATCGAGAACTACTCCCTGCATCTGACGCGTCGCAAACCGGGCGATGCACCGTACACGCTGATGGACTTCCTGCCCGACGACACGGTGATCTTCGTCGACGAGTCGCACGTGGCGGTCCCACAGATCGGCGGGATGCTCGGCGGCGACCGCTCGCGCAAGGCGGCGCTCGTCGAGTACGGCTTCCGCCTTCCAAGCGCGTTCGACAACCGACCGCTCAGCTTCGAAGAATGGGAGGAGCGTGCTCAGAGCGTCGTTTACGTTTCCGCGACGCCCGGCCCTTATGAGATGCGCCGCTCCCAGCGCACGGTCGAGATGATCGTGCGGCCGACGGGTCTCGTCGACCCGACGGTCGAGGTGCGGCCGACCGAAGGGCAGATCGACGACCTGCTCGCGGAAGTGCGCCGGCGCACGGAGATGGGACAGCGCTCGCTCGTGACGACGTTGACGAAGCGGTTCGCGGAAGACCTTGCCGATTACCTGCGCGAGTACGGAGTAAAGGTGCGGTACCTGCACTCCGAGCTGGACGCGATGCAGCGCATCGAAGTGCTGACGGCGCTGCGCACGGGCGAGGTCGATGTTGTGGTCGGCATCAATCTCCTGCGTGAGGGACTCGACCTTCCCGAGGTCGCGTTCATCGGCATCCTCGACGCCGACAAAGAGGGTTATCTGCGCGCGTACCGATCGTTCATTCAGATCATTGGCCGCGCGGCGCGCAACGTCGAAGGCCACGTCGTGATGTACGCCGATTCGATCACCGATTCAATGCGACAGGCGCTGGACGAGACCGAGCGGAGGCGCGCGAAGCAGATGGCGTACAACGCCGAGCACGGAATCACGCCCGAGACGGTGAAGAAGGCGATCTACGCGCTCGAGATCAACGAGAACGACCTGCAGGCCGACGCGATCGAGATCATGGCCGGTGCGGGCGTGCCGCGCGAGGACCTGATCGCGATCGTGCGCGACCTCGAGAAGGAGATGCGTCGGCTGTCGAAGGAGCTGCAGTTCGAGGACGCCGCGCGCGTGCGTGATCGCATCATCGCGCTCCGCCGCCGCCTCTCAGGCGAAGCCGTGTCCACTGAAAAGGAAGACGACGCGGACGTCGCGATGGCGATCGCCGCCGCACCGAAGCAGAAGACGATGGTGCGGAACTGGAGAAAGTCGCGACGCGGACCTTAAGAAGCCTGGCTGTCGACGATCGACTTCATCAAAGACAGGACTCGCCTTCGCGATCCGCGCAGGACAGGGAGGTTGGCGAGACTGATAAGACGCACGATCAGGTCTGTCGTGTCGTCGATCACCTCGAGCGTCCGCAGGCGACCGGGCGACTTGTCGAAGATCCAGAAGTAGAGGATCCCCATCTGGTAGAGCCACAGCGCCAGCGGCAGCATCTCCGCGATGTCGGATGGGATGCGCGACTCGGATCCGTTCACGACCTCGGCGTAAAGCGCGACGACCTCATCGCGCAGCGGTTTGGAGGCCGGGCCGAACGGGTTGAGCGGGCTTGCAGGATTGGCGACGGTGCTGAAGATCGATCCGGCGACGGCGTGGAACGGTTCGCAGGTGACGATGACGGCGCGCATCGTTCCCCGCAGCCTCGCCGCGAGGTCGCGGTCGCGCGCGAGCAACGGTTTGATCGCCTCGGCGTGGAGGTCGTGGGTGTGGCGGTAGAACTCGAGGACCAGATGCTCCTTGGAGGGGAAGTAGTGGTAGGAGCTGCCAAGCGACACGGCTGCACGGTCGGCGATCGCCCGCATCGTGGTGGCCTCGTAGCCGCGCTCCTGGAACAGGTCGAGGGCGGCCTGGAGAATGACCGCCCTCGAGGTCTCACCGCGCCGGGTTTTGGGTGCCGCGATCGCCAAAGTCTTCTAGGCTCCAGGCGCCGGGACGTACGGGTTGTAGTTGGGCGGCGGAGGAGGAGTCTTCTTGTCACGGCGGCGGATCGAGCGAAGGGTGAACACGTTCGTGAAGTGCATGAAGCCGAGCACGAGCAGAACGACGCCAATGCGCGTGACCGTCTGTTTGAGCATGTCGGGCCAGTCGCCGGGCGTACCGCCCGTGTTGATCAGGATGGCCGCGGCTCCGAAGTTGACGAGGTAGAAACCGACCACGAGCAGGTGGTTGACGGAGTCGGCCAGGCCGTCCTCCTTGAAGACCGAGACGAGGAACGGGCGTCCGTTGCGGTGGAGCGTGTTCCCGACCCAGATGGTCAGGGCGGCGCTCGCTGCGATGTAGATCGTGTAGTCGACGAGTCGGAGATCCATCGTCATCACCCCAGTTCAGTTAATTTGAACATGTTCAATTGTGAGCCTAGAGTGGGCTGAGCCGAATGTCAAGACTTTCCGAACATGTTCAAGTTCGCAACGAAGCCAGGGCGCGGGCCCTCCTGACCGCGGCGCCCCAGGGGTGGATGGAAACCCTCGGCGCCCGGATCACCGAGGCCGAGCCAGGCCGCGTCGTTCTCGAGCTCGAGGCCGGCCCGCAGCACCGCCACGGAGGCGGGGTCGTCCAGGGCGGGGTCATCACGCAGATCGCCGACGCGGCAATGGGGATGTCGCTGGCGACGTTCCAGCCCGAGGGCATCTGGAACACGACGATCGAGCTGAAGATCAACTTCGTCCGGCCCGCGATCGCCGGCCGGCTGCGAGCCGTCGGCCGGGTGATCGAGATGGGCGACACGCTGCTCTTCAGCGAGGCGGACGTGTTCGACGAGCGCGGAAAGCTGATCGCCCGCGCGTCGTCCACCTGCATGCCCGTGCCGGAGGGTCAGGGGCGTGAGTAGGGTGTCGGAGCTGGCCGAGGAGGCGATGCAGCGCGAAGCCGGCGACGCCCGAATATTCGACCTCAAGGTCAACTACGTTTCCGCCGGAGACGCGGTGGACGAGCTCAAGGCGAGCTCACGTATCGTCCATGCGGGCCGGCGAACGATCGTGGCCGAGTGCAGGATCGAAGCCGCCGACGGCCGCCTCATCGCCACCGCGAGCGGGACGTTTGCCGTGACCACAGATAGAGGAAAGGAAGTAGCTACGGGTTCCAATGCCGACTGACCAGATCACCATCCGCGGCGCGCGCGAGCACAACCTCAAGAACGTCACGCTGGCCATCCCGAGGGACAAGCTCGTGGTCTTCACGGGCCTGAGCGGTTCGGGAAAGTCCTCGCTCGCGTTCGACACGATCTACGCCGAGGGCCAGCGCCGCTACGTCGAATCACTGTCCGCCTACGCCCGCCAGTTCCTCGGCCAGATGGAGAAGCCGGACGTCGACATCATCGAGGGACTTTCGCCTGCCATCTCTATCGACCAGAAGGGCACGTCCAAGAACCCGCGGTCGACGGTCGGCACGGTGACCGAGGTCTATGACTACCTGCGCCTTCTCTACGCGCGCGTCGGGCACCCGCACTGTCCGGTTTGCGGGCGCGAGGTGCGGAGGCAGACCGTCGAGCAGATGGCGGATCACGTCGAGCGACTGCCCAAGGGCACGCGCGTGATGGTGCTCGGACCGGTGGTCAAGGGACGCAAGGGCGAGTACCGCTCACTGATCGACGACATTCGCAAGTCGGGGTTCGTGCGCGTGCGGGTTGACGGCAGCCTCTACGAGATCGGCGAATCGATCCCGATGGACAAGAACAAAAAGCACGACGTGCAGGTCGTGGTCGACCGCATTGTCGTCGGGCCTGAGCAGCGCACGCGGCTGGTCGACTCGATCGAGACCGCGGCAAGACTCGGGAGCGGCTCGGTGATCATCGCGCCCGTCGACGGCGGTGAAGAGCTGCAGATGTCGCAGGACTACGCGTGTCCCTACGACGGAACGAGCGTGCCCGAACCGGAGCCGCGGAACTTCTCGTTCAACAATCCGCACGGCGCGTGCCCCGTCTGCACCGGCATCGGCTCGCAACTGGTGGTCGACGGGGATCTCGTCGTGCCCGATCCGTCGCTGTCTCTGCGCGACGGTGCGGTGGCGGCGTGGAGCAAATCGCAGTTCTTCTATCCGGAGCTTCTCGAGTCGGTCAGCAAATACTTCGGCATCGATATGGACAAGCCGTGGTCGAAGCTGCCCAAGCAGCAGCGCGACATCCTGCTCAATGGTACCGGCGACAAGAAGATCCGGTTCGGTTACAAGAACCAGTACGGGCACTCGCGCTGGTACGAGGCGCCGTTCGAAGGTGTGATCGCCAACCTCCAGCGGCGCTATGAGGAGACGCAGTCCGAATACCTGAAGGCCGAGCTCGAACGCTACATGTCGGACAAGCCCTGTCCCGCGTGCAAAGGCCGGCGTCTGAAGCCTGAATCACTTGCCGTAACCGTCGCTGACCGGAACATCTCCGAAGTCACCGGCCTCTCGGTGAGCGGCGCGATCGCGTTCGTCGACAAGCTGGACCTGACCGAGCGCGAGCAGCTGATCGCGCGCGGGATTCTCAAGGAGATCCGCGAGCGCCTGCAGTTCATGATCGACGTCGGTCTCGATTACCTGACGATCGAGCGTGCCGCCAACACGCTGAGCGGCGGTGAGTCGCAGCGCATCCGGCTTGCGACACAGATCGGCTCGAAGCTGATGGGCGTGCTCTACATCCTCGACGAGCCGTCGATCGGGCTGCACCAGCGCGACAACCGCCGGCTCATCAACACGCTGATCAGCCTGCGCGACCTCGGCAACACGCTGATCGTCGTCGAGCACGACGAGGAGACGATCCGCTCGGCCGACTACATGGTCGACATCGGACCCGCGGCGGGCGAGCACGGCGGAGAGATCATCGCGGCCGGTCCGGTCGACAAGGTTCTGAACGACCGCAACTCGATCACGGCCGCTTACCTGCGCGGCGACCGCATGATCCCGGTGCCGGCGCAGCGGCGGAAGGGCAACGGGAAGAAGCTTGTCATCCGCGGCGCTCGCGCGAACAACTTGAAGAACATCGACGTCGCGATCCCGCTGGGGTGCTTCGTCGCGATCTCGGGCGTGAGCGGCTCGGGAAAGTCGTCGTTGATCACCGACATCCTCAGCCGCAGGGTCGCGCAGTACTTCTACCGCGCCAAAGATCGACCAGGCCCACACGAGGCTGTCGATGGACTCGACAACCTGGACAAGGCGATCGACATCGACCAGTCGCCGATCGGCCGCACGCCGCGCAGCAACCCCGCGACCTACACCGGAATGTTCACGTACATCCGCGACCTGTTTGCGAGCCTGCCCGAGGCCAAGATGCGTGGCTACAAGGCCGGGCGCTTCAGCTTCAACGTCAAGGGCGGGAGGTGCGAGAACTGCCAGGGCGACGGGATCATCCAGATCGAGATGCAGTTCCTGCCCGACGTGTACGTGCCGTGCGAGGTTTGCCACGGTTCGCGCTACAACCGCGAGGTTCTCGAGGTGAAGTTTCGCGGGCACTCGATCTCTGACGTCCTCGAGATGACAGTCGACGAGGCTCTCGAGGTCTTCGAGAACGTGCCCTCGATCAAGGCGAAATTGTGGACGCTTCACGACGTCGGCCTCGGCTACATCCGCCTGGGTCAGCCGGCGACTCAGCTGTCCGGCGGTGAGGCGCAGCGCGTGAAGCTTTCATCGGAACTGTCGCGGCGCGACACCGGCCGCACGCTCTATCTGCTTGACGAACCGACCACCGGCCTTCATTACGCGGACGTGGAGCGCCTGCTGTCCGTGCTGCACCGCCTGGTCGATCACGGCAACACCGTGGTCGTCATCGAGCACAACCTCGACGTGCTCAAGACCGCCGACTGGCTGATCGACCTCGGACCCGAGGGCGGTGAGAAGGGTGGTTACGTGATCGCGCACGGCACGCCGGAGCAGCTCGCGGCCGACAAGAATTCGGCGACCGGTCAGTACCTTCGCGAGCCGCTCGCGAGAGCTCGCCGGCCGTCGGTATCCGCCAACGGCGCGGGCAAGTCGCGCCCCGCGCGCGCCCGCCGCGTCGCCGTCGGCTGATAACAGAAACACCAGCCGCCGACGCGCCGGGCTACCGCGCCCTGCTGCGCGTCCGTGGACTGCAGAGCCTTGTCGTCAGCCAGCTTCTCGGCCGGGTGGCGGGTCGGATGCTGGCCCTCAGCCTCGTGCTGTTCGTGCTGGCGCGCTACCACTCTCCATCGCTCGCCGGCGCCGCAACGTTTCTGTTGCTGTTCCCGGGTCTGCTCGTGTCTCCCATCGCGGGCGCCCTCCTCGACCGCCATGGCCGAACACGGCTGATCGCGGTCGACTACTTCGTCGCCGCCGCGGCGATGCTCTCGATCGCCGCCTTCTCCGTGGGTCATCTTCTGCCGCCGGCGCTGCTCCTCGCGATCTGCGCGGTCGCCTCCATCACCGGCCCATTGAGCTGGGCCGGTCTGCGGTCGATGTTTCCCGCGCTCGTCCCGGGACATCTGTGGGAGCGGGCCAACGCGCTCGACACGAGCAGCGACGTGCTTGCCTCGGTGATCGGCGCGCCCATCGGTGGACTGCTGGTCGCGCTCGCAGGACCCGAATGGGCTCTTGCCGTCTCCGCCGCGCTGTTCGTGGTCGCGGGCGCAGCGATGCTGCGTGTCCACGACCCGGCGCTCAAGGACCGAACCACATCCGTCCTCGCCGAGGCGTGGGCAGGCTTGAGCTACGTCGTCCGCGACCGCTCGCTGGTCGGCCTCGCGGCGACGTTCATCACGTTTGGAGCGGGGTGGGGATGCATCGTCATCGCGATGCCGGTGCTCGTCCTCGGACGGCTGCACGGCGGTCCCGCCGTGGTCGGCTACATCTGGGGCGCCGTCGGGGTTGCGGGCTTCTTCTCCACGTTCGTCGCAGGCCGGATCAACACGCGCGGACGCGAACGTCAGCTGATGGCGGGCTCGACGCTGGCCATGGCGGCGGCACTGGCGTTCTTACCGCAAGCGTCCTCGATCTTCGTGGTCGCGGCTGCGCTCATCGCGGTGGCGCTGGTCGAGACCCCGTTCGACATCGCGTTCCTGACCCTGCGACAGCGCCGCACGGACCCGGCGAGGTTCGGTCGCATGTTTGCCGTGTCGATGGCCTTGAATCAGCTCGGGAGTCCGATCGGATCGGCGATCGCGGGGCCATTGATCGCGTGGTCTTTGAGCGGCGCGATGTGGGTCGTGGTCGCGCTGGTGGCACTCGCGGCGGTGATGCCGCTGGCGCTGATACCGGCGCGCGAGGAGTCGCGCTAGCCGAACAGTCCGATGAGCGTCAGGACGCCGCCGATCGCGCTGAGGATGATGCCGGTGACGCCACCGATGAGCTTGCCGCGCTGGATCGCACGAAAGCCGTAGATGACGCCGATGATCGGCAGGAAGAAAAAGACGCGGCCGAAGGCGAACGGCACGATGATCGTGACCAGGCCGACGCCGCAGGCCCACGCCGCCGACCCGCTGAACTGAGAGAGGATGCCGACGCTTCCCCAGCCCGCACCGACGGCGGCGGCGGGTTGTGACTGCCAGTTCTGCGGATAACCGACCGGAGGCTGCGCCACAGCCGGAGGCTGGTAGTCCGGCAGCGGTGAAGCCGGCGGCTGGAAGGCCGGCGATGGAATGCTGCCGGGGGGTGGTGGCGGGAACGCCGACGTGGTGTCACTCATAAGAGTGCGCATCCTAGTGACGCGACCGCGTAATTCATCCCGCATATCCGAACGCTGCTGACCTAAAGTTCGATCGATGGTTCGCCTGGTGACCGGCGGAACCGGCTTCATAGGTCGCCACCTGATCCGCCTCCTCGCCAGGCGGGACGGCATCACCTTCGTGCTGGTCCGGCCGGCGTCGCGCGAGCGCCTCGAGGCACTCATCGATTCGCTGGGAGCTCGCGACAGCCTGCGCCCGATCGAGGGCGACATCACGCAGCCACTCCTCGGGCTCGGCGCCGCCGATCTCGAACGCCTCAAGGGCGCCGAGATCTTTCACCTCGCCGCGGTCTACGACCTGGAGGCGTCGGAGGAGGCGAACCGGCGTGCCAACGTGGACGGCACGCAAAACGTCGTCGAGCTCGCCCAGCGCCTCGGCGCAAGGCTCCACCACATGAGTTCGATCGCGGTGGCCGGGGCGCGGTGGAAGGGCCCGTTCACAGAGGAGATGTTCGACGAGGGCCAGGTGCTCGACCATCCGTACTACAGCACGAAATTCGCAGCGGAGCAGATCGTGCGCCGGTCATCGGTGCGCTGGCGCATCTATCGCCCCGGCCTGGTGGTCGGTTCCTCGGAAACCGGCGCGGCAGACCGCATCGACGGCCCCTACTACGCGTTCAAGCTCATCCAGCGGCTTCGCAACGCGATCCCGCAGTGGGTGCCACTGATCGGGATCGAGGGCGGTGAGGTCAACATCGTTCCCGTCGATTTCGTCGCCCGCGCCCTGGACGCGATCGCCCACCGTGAAGGACTCGACGGCGGCACGTTCCACCTGACCGACCCGGCGCCGCAGCGCCTCGGCGAGGTGACGAACGAGTTCTGCCGGGCCGCGCACGCGCCGCTTTTCACGCTCCGCATCGACAGCCGCGCAGGCCGCATGCTGCCGTCGGAGACGCGCGCGATGCTCGAGCACTGGAGCGTCGCGCAAACGCTCAAGCGTCAATTCCTCGAGGGCGTGCGCATACCCGAAGAGGCGATCCGCTTCGCGGCGAGCCGCGCGCGCTTCAAGTGCGAGAAGGCTCAGGCGGTGCTCGAAGGCACGGGCATCGAGTGTCCGCCGCTCCACAGCTACGCGTGGAAGCTCTGGGATTACTGGGAGCGCCACCTCGACCCCGAGGTGCCGAACGACCGCAATCTTCGGCGTGCACTGCGCGACCGCATCGTCGTCGTCACCGGCGCGTCGAGCGGCATTGGACGCGCGACGGCGCAGCTGGTCGCGCGCCACGGCGCGCACGTCATGCTCGTGTCGCGCACTCGCGACAAGCTCGAAGCCCTGAAGCAAGAGATCGAGCAATCGGGTGGCCGGGCGTCTGTCTACGCCGCTGATCTGTCCGATCTCGACGCGTGCGACGCGATGATCCACCAGGTTCTCGCAGACCACGGGCGCGTCGACATCCTGATCAACAACGCCGGTCGCTCGATCCGGCGCTCGATCGAGGCGTCGTACGACCGATTCCACGACTTTCAGCGCACGATGCAGCTCAACTACTTCGGCGCGGTCAAGCTTCTGCTGGCCGTCTTACCCGACATGCGGCGGAGGCGGAGCGGGCACATCATCAACATCTCGAGCATCGGCGTGCAGGCCTATCCGCCGCGGTTCGGCGCCTATGTCGCGTCGAAATCGGCGCTGTCGGCGCTCAGTCGGTGCATCGCGCCCGAGGTCGTCGACGATGGCGTTTCGATCACCAACATTCACATGCCGCTCGTGCGCACACCGATGATCGCGCCGACCGGGATGTACAAGAACTTTCCGACCAACTCACCCGAGGAGGCGGCCGAGATGATCGCGACCGCGATCCTCACGCGCGAGCCCGAGATGTCGACGCGCCTGGGCAAGCTCGGAGAAACGGTCAACACGATCGCTCCCGGGCTGCTGCAGTTCGTGATGACCGGCGCGTACCGCATGTTTCCGGAAAGCGTGGCGAAAGAGGGTCAGCCTGCCGAGGAAGAGATCTCGGTCGAGGCGGCGGCGATGGCGTACCTCATGCGAGGCATCCACTTCTAGGAACGCGCTTTGGCCGGCATATCCATAACGGCCGGCTGTCGCGATCCCGGATAGGCGCGCCAATCCGGGGGTTGAGTGTTAGTGGTGAAGTAGCGCCCAGGTCCCGAACGCGAAGATGCCGAGGATCAGCAGCACGATGATCAAGACGATCGCGAGGAGGTGAATCACCCCGAGCACGATGCCGACGACCGCCATCCATCCGCCCTGCTCACCGCTCGTTTTGATCTCGTTGCGTCCGATGAAGCCGGTGACGATCGCGACCAGCGCGAGCGTTCCGCCTCCGATGCCCGGCAGCACGATGTGACCGAACACGGCGAGTGCGCCGGTCACGAGGCTGATGACGGACATCGAGTTGTAGTGCTGGCGTGAAGGCACATACGTCAGGGCCGGTGTGTACGGCACCTCGCTCGTGGGCTGGCTCTGCTGGCCTGTGATCTGAGAGGGCGGAGGTTGCTGTGCGCTCACAGGAGCGAGTTTACGGGTTCCTA
>DASSLJ010000228.1:0-6720 GCA_035689585.1 Candidatus Dormiibacterota bacterium | reverse complement strand
TCGTTTCGGCGCTGGAGTCAGCGCGCGCGGTCGAGCGAGACTTCGTGGAGCGGGCGATGGCGTCGGAGAAAGCCCCGAAGGGATGGCCCGCAGCGCTGGTGATGTTTCACGTGGCGATGTGGCGCGAGCGCATGCGCGCGTGCCTTCTGACGACCAGCGAGGGCGGCGCGTACGAGCTTCCGGGGGAGCGCGACGAGATCAATGATGCGGAGCTTGCTGCAGGCATCGGCACCCCTCTTGCCGACGCGGCCGCCCGATCGAGCCAGCTCCTGTCCGAGATCATCGGGCTCCTGCCGAAAGTAGGCGAGCGTCAGGTCAACTGGTTCGCAGAACGAAGCGCAGCCGACGCCGTGCTCCGAAACAGCTACGCGCACCCGCGGCGGCACATATGCGATTACCTGATCGAAAACGGCGATAGAGAGGGAGCCCGAAAGCTGATCGATGACGGGCTGCGCGAGCTCGACGAGCTCGCGGCGCCGGACTACGTTACGTCGCTGCTGACAGAGCTTCGCGAATCCGGTCTATGACCCTCATGTTCGCGATCGACTCGCTCGGCGGGATCGCGACCGGGTGGTGGTTCAACACGCTGTCCGCGAACGACTCGACCATCAACCGGTACTGCTGAATCGGATCGTCGAGCGGGTTGAACGGCCTGTCGAGCCGGTGCACGGCGTCGCGTGTGATAACGGTCACCTCTTGATGCTCCGCTGACTCGAAGCTCGCGAACACCGACGCGGTCCGATTCGCCCCGAACACCAGCAGCGCGGTCGTGGTCATGTCCACGCCATGGCCTTCATGCATACGTGCAATGACGTCGATCGGTTCGCCCAGAATCCATCGCGACACGTTGACGCCGTAGCAGCCGACGTCAAGCAGGGCGCCGCCACCGAGCGGCGAAGCGAAGCGATAGTTGTGTTCGCCTTCCAGCGTGAATCCGAAGCCGGCCTGGACGAACAGCGGTTCAGAAAGACCCCCGACGAATTCCTGGACGCGGGGATTGAACCGGTACATGAACCCCTCCATCAGCAGGCGATCCGCGGCGGTGGCGGCCGACGCCATCTCCTCGGCCTCGCGCGCGTTCATCGCGAGCGGCTTCTCGCACAGCACGTGCTTACCGGCGGCGAGCGCACGCAGCGTCCAGGTCTTGTGGAGGTTGTTGACCAGCGGGATGTAGACCGCGTCGACTTCGCGATCCGCGAGAAGCGCGTCATAGGAATCGGCGACGCGTGCATCCGGATACGGCGCGAGGACTTCCCGCGCGCGTTCGGGCGAACGGCTGGCCAGCGTGACGAGGCGGCAGTTGTGGGAGTCGTTGATCGCCGGGAGCACCGCGATGTCCGCGATCCAGGCCGCGCCCAGCACGCCCCAGCCGATGTCGCGGGCTATATCTCTACCTGGACCTGCGTACCGCCGTGCGCGATCGAGTGTGTCGCCGCCTCCATCACTGCGACCGTGCGCTTAGCCTCCTCCGCGGTGACCGCGAGGGGCTCGCGCCACGCAAGGTGGTCGGCAAGGTTGCGGTAGAAGCCCTGGTCGTCGCGGGCCGACAGCCTGAGCGTCTCCTCGCCGCTCGGCCGAAGGACCTTGACGCGAGCCGGAAAATCGGCGGGCACCGCGGCATCCGCCCATTCGCCGACGACGGCGCCTGCGCTGCCCAGGAGGTACCACTTCGGCTTGCGTGCAAAGGCAATCTCCGATTGCAGAAACTCGGCCTGTGCCCCGCCGGCGAAGGTCACGTCGACGCGCACCTGGTCGGCGTTCGTCACGTCATGCCACACCCGCTTGTGCGCCTGCGCTTCGACGGTGCGGACCGTGTCGGGAAACAGCTGAAGGATCCAGTCGAAGTAGTGCGAACCCCAGTCGAAGATCGTTCCACCGGAGATCGGCTCGTGCGAATGCCAGAAGTCGCACGGGTGGTCGTAGCCACCGATGAACGATTCGAGGTAGAACGGCTCGCCGACCGATCCAGACCGCGCGACGTCACGCATGGCGATGAAGTCGGGATCCCAGCGCCGGCTCTGATAGACCGTCAGCACAAGGCGCCTCGACGCCGCCATGTCGATCATGCGGTCGCCATCGGCGGCACGCAGTGCGAAAGGCTTCTCGCACACGACGTGCTTTCCGGCTTCGAGCGCGCGCAGCACGGGTTCGGTATGCGCGCTCGGCGGAGTGCCGACCACGACGAGATCGACATCCGGGTCGGCGAACAGCTCGTCGGCGCGCGCGTGCGTACGCACACCCCATTCGCGAGATGCGGCCTCGCGGCGCGCGGGTGACAGGTCGCAGACGGCTGCGACGCGCAGCCCCGTGGTCGCCGTGATGGATGCGGCGTGGTCACGGCCGATCGCTCCATATCCGAGCAACCCGACGCCGATCGACAGCACCGCAGACTTGCCCGCCGCAAACAGCAGAGAACGCGCGACAAGCCTGTCGTCGAAGACGCCGAGATAGACGAAGCGGCCGTCGCCGAATCGCCGCTCGTACGCCACGACCTGCTCGGTGTAACGCCAGCTCGTGCGCACAAAGATCGACGCGCCGGCCGGCGGACCCTCGGCGAGGTGAAGCTCGTCAGTGATCTTCCACTCCGCGGGCATGCGCTGCGTCAGCGGGTGGTCGGGATCGGGCCGGAGCACCAGCTCGGTCCGAGGGGCTCGCGGTCCGGGGACCCAGCCGGCGACCTCGGTGATCGGGTCGGACGACGACCAGGCCGCGAGCGTGCGCCCAGTCATGACCAGGCCTCCACCATGGGCGACGAAGTCGCGCAGTCCCTCTGCGTCTCGGCCTTCGATCGGTCGCTCGGTGTCGGCCAGCACGACGGACGCGTCGCGATCGACGGCCTCGAACCGGCGCGGATCGAGGGCGATGTGGCGGTCCGTCGTGATCCTCACGGCGACGCGATCACTCATTCAGGCGACCTTCTCCTCCGTCTTCTTGCTCGCGCGGCGCAGCACGTCGAGCGCGCGCTCGGCGGCCGTCTCCCATGTGTAACTCTGCGAGCGCCTGCGTCCTTCCGCCCCGAGCTGCCGGCGCAGGGATTCGTCCGCGAGCAATCGCTCGAGCGCGCCCGCGATCGCGCCCGGGTCGGCGGCATCGATGGTGATGGCGGATCCGCCGGCCAGCTCGGGCAGCGCGCCCGCCCCGCTGACCACCGCCGGCACGCCATGCGCCATCGCCTCCAGGAGCGGGAGGCCGAATCCTTCGTACAGGCTCGGGAAAACGAGCACGGACGCCGACTGATAGAGCGCTTCGAGCGTCGGCTCGTCGACGTGGCCGACGTACTTCACGCCGGGCTCGGCCTGGATGCGCTGGAGCGTGTCGCCGTACGCCCAACCCGGCCTGCCGGCGATGACCAGCTGGGGCACTCCCGGCCGGCCGTTGATGATGAACGGAAGCGCTCGGCCGCGGAGCTGACGATAGGCCGCGAGCAGCCGAGGATAGTTCTTGCGAGGTTCGACGGTGCCGACCGCGAGGACGAAGCCTGGCTC
Source organism: Candidatus Dormiibacterota bacterium (assembly GCA_035689585.1). Taxonomy (GTDB): domain Bacteria; phylum Chloroflexota; class Dormibacteria; order Dormibacterales; family Dormibacteraceae; genus 40CM-4-65-16. The sequence continues at coordinate 3,235 of DASSLJ010000228.1, read as the reverse complement.
CAGGCCTTCGGGCAGTGGCCCGGGCTCGACGGCGGGCGGAAGTCCTTCGTGGATGACATGGACTTTTGCGTCGAGCTGGTCGGCGGGATAGAGGCGCACCAGGTCGTTGCGCGTGATCTCCGACGGCACTATCACCGCCGCGGCCTGGCGCACCGCGTGGGGAAGAATCGCGCGGAAGTAAAGGCGCTGCTGCCACGGCACCTCGCTCGGCGTCAGACGAAACGCGAGGTCGTGGACGAAGACCACCGCGGGCGGCGCGCCGGCGCGGCGGAACGGCGGACTCGGCCAGTACGGATAGAGGATCGCGTCCGCCCCGAGCTGAGGCTCGACTGCCGGCAACCACCGCGACTTCAGCGCCAGCTCGTGACGGTAGGGTGAGAAGAACGCCTCGCAATCGAGGTCGCGCAACGATGGAGGGCGTTCACGACTGCAGAGCAGCACGAACCGGTCACGCGAGCCGACTTTGACGAGAGCTCGGGTCAGCTCTGTGGCGACCGTCGACATTCCGACACGCTGCGGCCGCCAGCAAGCCGTGACGTCGATCGCGTACCGCCCCACGCCCCTGAATGTAAATGGAATGGAGAAGGCCCTCCACCGGGGCAGGATCTTTGTATCAGCGAAGCCAAACGAGGGCAGGCACATTGAAAGGGAGAAGGCCCTCCACCGGGGGGCAGAGGACCTTCAGAAAGGAGGGAGGGCAAAAAGGAGGCGCTAACTGCATGTTACCGCCGGCCGGGAAAACTGCGGGGAACGACTTTTTAAGCCGCCGGCTTTAGCGGCCGCTAAACCGGTTTTAGTTCGTCTCCGACGCCCTGATGGCGAACGCGCAGTCGAACGTCCCCGTCACCGAGCCGCACTCGACCTCCTCGACGTACCAGTCGTTGGCGAGGCCGGCCCACCTCAGGATCGTCTCGATGGTTGCGATCCACACGTGACACGACTTGACCGTCTTGATCCGCCCGAGCGCGAACATGTTCGAGAAGTTCACGAGCCAGAACTGGTGCTCGTCCACCTGCAGCCAAGCGTGCGTGTGCTCGCCGCGCACGTTGTCCATCGCTTCACTGAAGTTCTTGACGACGTTGGCGAGCTTGCGCTGGCGGCCCGGCACGAATCTCCTCGCGCCGCCGAGCCCATGGCGACCTTCCGCAAGCCACCGCTCGGTTGCTCGCCGGCCCCACGCGCGAATCATGTCTTCCGACTCCGGACCGTAGATCGTCTCGAACGCTTCGTTCAAACGCGACAGCGATTCCACGGGCGACGAAAGCTGGTCGTCATGCGGCGCATCCTGCTCGATGTACTGCACGAGGCCGGCCGCGTACGCGATCTCGGGCCATCGATCGCCCGTCACGTCGCGCGCGACGTGCACGTAGTTGCTGAAGTACGAGTTGAGGATGAAGCGGCCACGCGCACGTGCGGGTCGCACTCCCATGAGCTCGAGCGTGCGGATGGTCGATCCGGGCATCGACGTCGGTGTGGGAATCGGGGAGCCGTGCAGAATCGCCGGAGGCGACGGCGGTGCGACCGCCTTCATAGAAGTGGTGTCCGGACCGTTCGACGCGACCGCGGGTCGCGGAATCACCGCGACCCCGCCGCCCGACGAATTCGCGGCCGCAGCAACTGGAGCAGGTGCGGCCACCCCTGCGGGCGACGTCCGCCGCTGCGGCAGCTTGGCCATCTGCGCGAGCACATCCTTGACCGTTTGCGGGCGGTCGGCTGGCTCTTTCGCGAGCACCTTCTGCAGCAACGCGTCGAGCTCGTCTGGCAGCTTTGCGTTGATCTTCACCGCCGATGGGATCGGAGAGTTGACCGTCGCGTAGGCGACCTCCATGCGGTTGGCGCCGACGTACGGCAAGCGGCCGGTGAGCATCTCGAACGTCAGCACGCCGAGCGAGTAGATGTCGGCGCGCCGGTCGACGTCGCGGCCCATCACCTGCTCGGGCGCCATGTAACCCGGCGTGCCGATCGCAAGCCCGATGGTCGTGAGGTGTGTGGGTTGTCCCGCGCCGCGTGCCAGCCCGAAGTCCGCGAGCATCGCGCGACCGTCCTGATGAATGAGCACGTTGGTCGGCTTGAGGTCACGGTGCACGATTCCGGCGTCGTGGGCGTGCTGCAGGCCGTCGCCGATCTCGCGCAGATAACGCCACGCGCTGAGCGGATCCATGACCCCACGGTTGAGGACGTCGCGCAGCGTGCCGCCGCGGATCAGCGGCATCGTCAGAAACGCATTGCCGTCGATCACCTCGAAGTCGTAGATCGGCAGGATGTTCGGGTGATCGAGCCTGGCGAGGGTCTTGGCCTCGGTCTCGAATCGCTTGACGAAGCCCTCGTCCTGGAACAGCTCGGACGACAGCGCCTTGAGCGCGACCTCGCGGCCCAGCGGCTGCTGGATCGCACGGTAGACGACGGCCATGCCGCCGCCGCCGAGGCGCTCGACGACCTCGTACTGCGCGAGTCGCGTGCCGGTGAGGTCTTTCATAGTCGGCTGACCGTTGCCAGCTGCTCGACCATCGAGATGAGGTCGCTGAGCCGGAACGGTTTGCTCAAAACGTTGTCGGCACCCGCCGCGAGGAAGCGCTCGCGGTCGCTTGACATCGAGTGCGCACTGGCGATGACGATCGGCATCGTGGGCACCTCGGACTTGATCCGCCGCATCGCCTCGAGACCGTCGATGCCCGGCATGGCGACGTCCATCAGGATCATGGCCGGGTGCTGGGCGAGCGCGATGTCCACGGCCTGCAGACCGTCGGCGGCGATCAGCACGCCGTAACCGGCCTTCTCGAGGACACGCTTGCACAGCCGCTGCGCGACCTCGTTGTCGTCCGCCACGAGCACCGTGAACTTCGGACCGCTGCCATTCAGGAGCTCACCCATGGCGGAGCTGCAGGGCTGCCGCGCCTTCCGGCACGAGGGGAATCGTGAAGTGGAATGACGAGCCGTGGCCGACGGCGCTCTCCACCCAGATCTTGCCTCCGTGCATCTCCACGATCTGCTTAACGATCGTGAGGCCGAGGCCAGTCCCGGGAATCGACTGCGCCGCGCCGCTGCGAACGCGCCGGAAACGCTCGAAGACGTGGGCGATCTCGTCCGCCGGGATGCCCAGACCGGTGTCGGTGACGCTGATCAGCGCGTACCTCCCTTCGACGCGGCTCGTCAGCGTGACCGTGCCGCCCTCCGGCGAGTACTTGACCGCGTTGTTGACCAGGTTGCTCACGACCTGGATCAGGCGGTCGCGGTC
>DASSLJ010000227.1:0-3336 GCA_035689585.1 Candidatus Dormiibacterota bacterium | reverse complement strand
TCTTCTTCCTCCAGAACAACCAGTGGGCGATCTCGACGTCGCGGAGAGTGCAGTCGGCCACGCGAAGCTTCGCGCTGCGAGCCGCGGGCTACGGGTTCGACGGAGTCGAAGTCGACGGCAACGACGTGATGGCCGTCTACGACGCAGCGTGCGAGGCGGTGGAACGCGCGCGAGGCGGCGGCGGACCGACGCTATCGAGTCGGTCACCTACCGCATGAGCTTCCACAACACCACCGACAATCCCTCGCGCTACGAGGACCCGAAGGAGCATGAGGAGGCGCGCACTCGCGACCCGATAGAACGTGTGCAGCGCTACCTCACCGCGCTCGGACTTTGGGATGAAAAGAAGGCCGCGGCGATGACCGATGAGGTGCGCGAGGAGAACGAGCGCGCGCTGCAGATGGCGTACGCGGCGGACGCACCGCGACCTGATGACGTCTTCGCGAACGTCTACGCGACGCTGCCGCCCCGAGTCGCGCGGCAGAAGGCCGATTTCCTCGACGGCGGTGCCTGACATGCCGCAGCGCAACATCGTCGAGGCAGTCAACAACGCGCTGGTCGAAGAGATGGAGGCCGATCCACGCGTGATGGTCCTCGGTCTCGACGTCGGCAAGCTCGGCGGCGTGTTCCGCACGACCAGCGGGCTCGTCGACAGGTTCGGCGCTGACCGCGTCGTCGACACGCCGCTGGCCGAGGCCAGCATCGTCGGTGCATCGCTCGGCCTTGCGATCGCGGGTATGGTGCCCGTGGCGGAGATCCAGTTTCTCGGCTTCACTGCGCAGGGCTTTCATCAGATCGGCCCGCAACTTGCCAAATACCGCCAGCGTTCGCGCGGGCGCTACCACTGCCAGGTCACCATCCGCGCGCCGTTCGGAGGCGGCATCAAGAGCCCGGAGTTCCATTCCGACGCGGTCGAGGCTCAGTTCGTCCAGACGCCGGGGATCAAGATCGTCATGCCGTCGAACCCATACGACGCGAAGGGGCTGCTCATCGAGGCGATTCGCGACCCGGACCCCGTCCTCTTCTGCGAGCCCGACCGGCTCTACCGCGCGATGCGGATGGAAGTCCCCGACGGCGCGTACACGGTCCCGTTCGGCAAAGCGGTGCTCGCGCGCGAGGGAGAGCACGTCACGCTCGTCGCCTGGAGCGCCGCCGTCGAGCTCTGCATGCGTGCGGCCGAGCAGCTCGCAAGCGAGGGCGTTTCGGCGGCCGTGCTCGACCTGCGCACCCTCGTGCCGCTCGATATCGAGACTCTGTGCGCACAGGCGGCGAAGACCGGTCGCTGCGTCATCGTGCACGAGGCTCCGCTTTCAGCGGGTTTTGGCGCGGAGATCTCGGCCACGTTGATGGAAGAGGTGTTCTACGACCTCGACGCCCCCGTGGCACGGGTCGGCGCATTCGACGTGCCATTTCCGGCCGCCTCGCTCGAGGCCTACTACCTGCCGTCGGTCGAGCGCGTCGTCGCGGCGGTCCGCCGGACGATGGAGTGAGGGTGACTTAGAGGGTGGAAGAGCGCGAATTTCTGATGATTCCCGGACCGGTCAGCGTCGACGACGAAGTCCTCGAAGCGCTGGCGCGGCCGGTGCGCGCGCACTACGGCGATGGATGGGTGCGCCTCCACAAGCACGCGGTGGAAGGCATGCGCGGCGTCTTCCAGACCGACGGCGACGTCTATCTGCTCTTCGGCTCCGGGATGGCCGGCGTCGAGATGTGCATCGCGAGCGTGCTCGGTCCGGGCGACGAGGTCGTGGTCGGTGCGAACGGATTGTTCGGGGAGCGGATGGCCGAGGTGGCGAGAGTCAACGGGCTCGTGATGCACGAGGTTAGGGCTGAGGTCGCGAAGCCCGTGACCGAATCGATGATCCGCGACGAGCTCGACAAGCACCCCAAGAGCAGGGCCGTCTGCCTCGTCCATCACGAGACGTCTGTCGGCATCGTCAATGAGGTCGAGGCCATCGCCGCGCTGTCACGCGAGCGCGGCCTGCTGACCATCGTCGACGGAATCTCCGCCGTGGGCGGCGTGCCGTTCGACATGGACGCGTGGGGCGTCGACCTGTGCGTGACGGTCGCGAACAAGTGCATCGGCGGCCCTATCGGCGTGGCGCCGGTCGCGGCCGGCCGGCGAGCTCTCGAGGTGCTGAAAGACAGACGGCCGAAGGCGGCGGGCTGGTACCTCAACCTGGCCACCTGGAAGCGATATGCCGAAGAGATGGCGGGCTGGCATCCGCATCCGACGACCGTGCCCACGAACGTGATCGAGGCGTTCGACGTGGCGCTTGGTGGTCTCCTGGACGAGGGCGTCGAGAATCGCTGCCGGCGCCTCGCGAGGGCGCGCGATCGCGTACGCGACGGTCTCGAGGAGATGGGCTTCCCGATGCTGTCGGCGCTCGCCACCGCGTCGCCCGTGACCACCGCTGCGTACGCTCTGCCGGGGATGGATCTTGCCGACTACATGTCCTGGCTGCTGCACCAGCACCACATCCGCGTCGGCGGCGGGTTGGGACCGCTTTCCGGCAAGGTCTTCCGCATCGGGCACATGGGTCGCGCCGCCGAGCCCGAGGCGATCGACCGCTACTTGAGGCTGACGGCCGAGTACATCGAGCTCAAGGGCCTGCGAGGCGGAAGCCGATGACGCGCCGCTTCCGCTTCGGCATCTGCACCGATCAGAACATGACGTGGGACAAGACGGTCGAGCGATGGCAGCTCTTCGAACGCCTTGGCTACGAGAGCGCGTGGCTGTGCGATCACCTGATCCAGCCGAGCCGGCCCAACGGTCCGTACTTCGAAGCCTGGACGCTTCTCGGCGGGCTGGCCGCGGTCACGAAGAAGATGCGGATCGGCATCCTGGTCACGTCGAACACGTTTCGCTATCCGCAGGTCCTCGCCAAGATGGCGGTGACGGTGGATCACATCTCCGAAGGAAGGCTGGAGATCGGTCTCGGCGCGGGCTGGTACGAGCCCGAGCACACCATGTTCGGCATCGACTTTCCGGAGACGAAAGAGCTCGTATCCCGCTTCAAGGAAGCCGTGCAGATCGTCGACTTGATGACCCGCGAGGACACGAGCTCGTTCGAAGGCAGCTATTACAGGCTCAAAGACGCGCGCTCGCGACCGCCGAGCGTGCAGAAGCCGCGGCCGCCGCTCGTGATCGGCGCTTTCGGGCCGCGCATGCTCAAGATCGTGGCGAGGTACGCCGACACCTGGAACGCGTTCGGCACGCCGGCCGAGATGCGGGAGCGCAACCAGATGCTCGACGACTACTGCCGCGAGATCGGGCGCGACCCCGACACGCTCGATCGCTCTCTTTACTACTGGGTGCCCAAGTCCGATGCGGAC
>DASSLJ010000226.1:0-2623 GCA_035689585.1 Candidatus Dormiibacterota bacterium | reverse complement strand
TCCCGCCGGTAACTGCGGATGCCGAGCGTCTGCACCAGATCCTCGACAACCTGCTCGACAACGCGGTGAAATACGCACCCGACGAGTCGACGGTCACCGCGACCGCGCGCCTCAGCGGCGGCTCCGTCGAGACGATCGTCGCCAATCCAGCAGGAGAGCACCGACCTGACCCAGACCGCATGTTCGACCGCTTCTATCGCGCAGACCCGTCGCGATCGTCGGCCGCCGGCGGCGTAGGTCTCGGACTCTCCATCTCGAAGGAGCTTGCCGCCGCGATGCGCGGACGGCTGTGGGCGGATTTCGACGACGGTGGCAACCTGCGTATGCACCTGACTTTGCCGGCCTCGCGCGAGGCCGCGGCGGTTTCGACTACCCCTGAGAAGCCAGAAGCAGTGTCACCGGGTTCTCGACCAGCCGCTTGACCTCGGCCATGAACTGCGCCGCTGTCGCGCCGTAGAAGACGCGGTGGTCGACCGATAGCGTCATCCGCATGACCTTGCCCGGCACGATGCGTTCGCCCTCGACGACCGGCACGTCCTTGATCGCGCCGACGGCCAGAATCGCGGCCTCCGGCGGGTTGATGATCGCGGTGAACTCGTCGACGCCGTACATGCCGAGGTTCGAGATCGAGAATGTCGCGCCGCTGAGGTCGCCTTCGTTCGGTCGCCCTGCGCGTGCGCGCTCGATCACCTGCCGCGACTCGATCGAGATCTGGACGATGTCTTTCACGTCGGCGTCGTGCACCACAGGCACGAGCAAGCCCATGCCCTGCGACGGCGCCACCGCGAGGCCGATGTTGATCGACCGCTTGCGCTGAAACTTGCCCTCGATCCACGAGCTGTTGACCTCGGGGAACTTGCGCAGCGCCAGCGCGCAGGCGCGCACGAGGAAGTCGGTCATGGTGACTTTGTCCGCGCCCGGAATGGATTCCTTCATCTGCTGGCGCAGGCTCACGGCGAGGTCGACGCGAGCTTCGACGGTGACCTGGAACTCCGGCACCGTCGTCTTCGCGTCGAGCATCCGGCGCGCGATAGTCGACTGCATGCGGTTCGGTTCGACGATCTCGAGCTCGGCGCCGACGCGCCGGTCCGCCTGGGGACGCCGGCGGTCGGTCGCCGGTCGGCTGGTGCCGGCCGCGAGCACGTCTTCCTTGACGATCCGGCCTTCCGGCCCCGTGCCTTTGATCGCCGCGAGATCGACGCCCATCTCCGCCGCCAGGCGCTTCGCTAGCGGCGAGGCTTTCACGCCATCCTCGTGACCGTCAGCGGATGGTTGTTCCTGCGGAGGGGGAGGAGCCTCGCGCGGCGGAGCCGATTTCTGGACCGGAGCCCGCTCCTCGGCCACCGGCTCAGGGGTCGGCGGCTCTTTAGGCTTGGCTTTGGGTTGCTCTTTGGCCGGCGCGCCGCCACCCTCGCCAATCCGTGCGATGGGAGCGCCGATCTTCGCCGGCACGCCCTGCTCGACCAGGATCTGCAGGGTTCCATCCGAATCGGCCTCGAGATCGAACGTGGCCTTGTCCGACTCCACCTCCGCGAGCACATCGCCCGCCTTCACGGCGTCGCCGCTCTTCTTCTTCCACTCGACGATCGTGCCTTCCTCCATCGTGTCGGAGAGCTTGGGCATGTTGACGTCAGGCATCGACTTTGCGTCCCAGCGTGGCGCGGACCAGCCGCTTGATGTCCTCCGACGTCGGAATCGAGGCCTTCTCCAGCGGCATCGAGTAAGGCATCGGGACCTGCGCGCCGCCGAGGCGACGCACGGGCGCATCGAGGTAGTCGAAGCACCTCTCCTGCACGCCCGCGGCGAGCTCGGCGGTCACGCCGTAAGTCGACCAGCCTTCCTCGACGACGACACAGCGCGACGTCTTGCGTACCGATTCGATGATCGGCTGCCAGTCGATGGGCCGGATCGAGCGCAGGTCGATGACCTCGGCATCGACGTCCTCTTCTTCCAGCTGCTTCGCGGCCTCGTTGGCCAGCACCGCCATGCGGGAAACGCCGACGATCGTGACGTCCGACCCCGTCCGGCGCAGCGCGGCCTTGCCCAGTGGCGTGGTGTAGTCGCCGGCCGGCACCTGGCCCTTGACGTTGTAGAGGCTCATCGACTCGAGAAACATCACCGGGTTGTCGGATCGGATCGCCGACTTGAGCATGCCCTTCGCATCCTCGGGCGTAGTCGGCGCGACCACGAGCAGACCTGGGATCAATCCGTAGAGGACTTCGAACGAGTGCGAGTGCTGCGCCGACAGCTGATGACCCGCGCCACCCGGCATGCGGATGACCATCGGCACCGTCACCTCGCCGCCGAGCATGTATCGGATCTTCGCGGCGTTGTTGACGATCTGGTCGTACGCGATCAGCGAGAAGTTGATCGTCATCATTTCGACGACCGGCCGCAGCCCGAGCATCGCCGCACCGATCGCGGTGCCGACGATGACCTCTTCGGCGATCGGCGCATCGACCACTCGCTGCGGTCCGAACTTGTCCAGCAATCCCTCGGTCACGCGGTACGCGCCGCCGAACTTCCCGATGTCCTCGCCGATGAGAAAGATCTTGTCGTCGCGGTCCATCTCTTCGTTGAGCGCCTCGCGCAGCGCGACGCGGAAGAGCTTCTCTTCGGTGGC
>DASSLJ010000225.1:0-4674 GCA_035689585.1 Candidatus Dormiibacterota bacterium | reverse complement strand
GCAAGCCGGTGTTCGAGCTGATGGCGCCGACGCAGCAGCACAAGCTGCGCAAGCTCCTGCAGTACCACCCCACGACTGCCGGTGGAACCATGAGCCCCGATTACGTGTGGGTGATCCGCGGTTCGACGGTCGACATGGCTCTCGAGGCCGTACGGATCGATGACAAAACCCCGCGACCGCTGCAGAACACCGTCTTCGTGACAGAGGCCGACGGCAGATTCATTGGAAGCGTCGGAATCGTCGATCTGCTGCGTGCAGAGCGCGTGTCCAAAGTCGAGGATCTCGAACTCAGCACGTGCTCGGTCCACGGCAACGCGGATTTTGCCGACGTCAGCGTGATCATGGCCGACTACAACCTCACGGCTCTGGCGGTGATCGACGCCGCCGACAACCTGATCGGCGCCATCTCATCCGACGATGTCATCGAAGCGCTCGTGCCCGACGACTGGCGCGCGCGCATCGAGGCGTCGACCGGCGTATAAACCGCGATGACCGAGCGCGAGCCAAACCGAAAGGACTCGCGCTTGAAGCCAACGTCGGCCCTGCTCGACGAAGCCCATCACGGCGACATCCACGGCGCATTCGGCACGATCCGTGTCAGCGACCTCGCGCCCCGGCGCACGTGGCGCCAGCGCGTTCTCACCCTGCTCGCGATCGTCGGCCCAGGCCTGATCGTCATGGTCGGGGACAACGACGCGGGCGGCGTCTCGACGTATGCGCAGGCAGGACAGGACTTCGGCTACTCGCTGCTCTGGACGCTGGTCCTCCTGATCCCGGTGTTGATCGTGAACCAGGAGATGGTCGTGCGCCTCGGGGCGGTGACGGGCGTCGGTTACGCGCGACTGATCAGCGAGCGATTTGGACGCTTCTGGGGGTGGTTTTCTGTCGCCGGAATCTTCCTTCTGAACTTCCTCACGATCAGCACCGAGTTCATGGGCATCAGTCTCGCGGGCGAGTATTTCGGTCTAAAGCCTGCCGTCGTCGTCCCGTTGGCGGCGCTGATCCTGATCGGTATAACGATCAGCGGAAACTTCCGGCGCTGGGAACGCGCGATGTTCGTGTTCCTGTTCGCGAGCCTGATGGTCTTGCCGCTCGCGGTGATCAGCCATCCCGCCGGCGACGCGGTGGTCAAGGGCTTTCTCATCCCCGGCGTGCAGGGCGGCTTCACCTCGAATTCGGTGTTGCTCGTCGTCGCCGTGGTTGGAACGACCGTCGCGCCGTGGCAGCTGTTCTTTCAGCAATCGAACGTGATCGACAAGCGGATCACGCCGCGCTGGCTCGAGTACGAGAAGGCGGACACCGTGCTTGGCGCGTTTGTCGTCGTCATCGGCGCGGCGGCGATCATGATGGCGACGGCGTCCGCATTCACCGGCACGTCGGAGTTCGGTCAGTACAAGGACGCCTTGCACGTGGCACTGGGACTCCATCGCTACATCTCGCCGGCCGCGGGAGCGATCTTCGCGCTGCTGCTCGCCGATGCGTCGATCGTCGGAGCTTCGGCGGTCACCCTCGCGACTTCGTACGCGTTCGGCGACATGTTCGGCCTGCGGCACTCCCTCCACCGCGGCATTCGCGAGGCGAAAGGTTTCTATGCCTCCTACACGGCGATGGTGGCGGTCGCGGCGGCGATCGTGCTCATTCCGCGCGCGCCGCTTGGGCTGATCACGACCGCGGTGCAGGCGCTCGCCGGCATCATGCTGCCAAGCTCGACGGTCTTCGCGCTGCTGCTGTGCAACGACCGCGCGGTGCTCGGCCCCTGGGTCAACCGCGCGTGGCTGAACATCGTCGCCGGCGTGATCGTCGCGACGCTGCTCGTGCTTTCGCTGATCCTCGTCATCTCGACCGTGTTCCCGGAGATCGACGTCACGACGCTGCTGCTGGTGCTCGGCGCGGTGGCTGCGGCGGTGCTCGCGCTCGGTGGTGCGTGGCTGTGGTGGACGGGCCGAGGACGGCCGCGCGAGGTCGAGGTGTCGCGCGCGGACCGCGAGAACTGGCGGATGCCGGCTCTCGCTCTGATCGAACGACCCACCTGGTCCCTGGGAAGGCGCGTGGTCATCTATGCGCTCGGCGCCCAGTTGGTCGTCTCGATCGTGATGCTGGCGGTGAAGGCGATCCAACTCGCAAGCCACGGCTGATCTGCGTTCCTTGAGGAGCGTTAACAGCTCGCTTACATTGATGTACCGCACCCGGGCGTAGAATGCTGGCCCGTGCCGCTCGGTCTAAAACCCGGGCACCGCGTCAGAGCATCTCGCCGGCGGCTTAGCCCCTTACGAACCAGCTTCCTCGTCGTGCTTGCCATCGTCATGTCGGTGGTGGCGGGAGGCATCGCGTACTTCATCCCAGCTGCGCAGCTCGCGATCGAGTCGACGGGCCAGGTGCTTCACGTCACGCCCTCGCCGAATACGATCTCGCCGCTCGCATCGAGCTCGCCTTCCGCGTCCGCGGCGCCCATCACGGGAGCATTCACGGTGTTGCTGCTCGGCTCGGACGACGACTCCAAGTTCAGCGCTGACCACGTGCTGACGCAGTCGATGATCCTCGTGCGCGTCATTCCGTCGACCAAACAGGTGACCATGTTGTCTATCCCGCGCGACCTGTGGGTGCCGCTGTCGACCGGCGGATCCGGAAAGATCGACGGCGCCTATTCGTACGGTGGCCCCGGAGCAGCGGTCGCCACGGTCGAGCAGGATTTCGGCGTCCACGTCGACGACTACATATGGATCGGTCTTCTCGGCCTCGTGAAGTTGATCGACGCGATCGGGGGCATCGACGTCGTCACCAGCAACCCGGTGCTCGACGACTACTACCCCGCGGACATCTACGGCAACTCGCCGTACGGGTACGAGCGCGTCGCGGTCCTCGGCGGGCCGCAGCACCTCGACGGTCTCCACGCGATGCAGTACGTGCGCTCACGCCACGGCGACCTGCAGAGCGACCTCGGTCGGTCGCAGCGTCAGCAGCAGGTGCTCATCGCCATCCGGCAGAAGGCCAAGCAGCTGTCGCCCGAGGACCTGCCCGTGATCTCGCAGGCGTTGGGCGGCGAGCTGAAGACGAGCATGGGCCTGTCGAAGGTTGCCGAGCTGCTTCCCGTGGCGTCGAGCTTCGACAACCCGGACTCGATCAACCAGGTGGTCCTCGGTCCCCCGTATACGCATGGGTGCGGCTGCCCCGAGACGTACCTGAACGGCGACTGGGGAGCCATCCTCCCGCTGGTGCACCGGTACTTCCCGTGATCTCGCGCTTCGTCCTCGCGGTGGTGCTTGCGGTGGTGATGGTCGTGGTCGGCGTGTCGTCCTATATCTATCTCGGTTCGCGGCAGTCCAAGGTGGCGGCGCCGGTGCAGAAGCCGACGGCCGTCGCGCCGCGTGCTCAGGCGCTCGTCCTGCCCGGAACGCTCTACATCGCCCAGGAGGGAGCGCTGTACAGCCTGAGCTCCGGTCGCTTCCACCAGCTGACTCCGGAGGCCGGTTGGACGCAGCCTTCGCTGACACCTGACGGGAACAACCTGGTGATCGTCAAGATGTCCGGCTTCTACTCGGACGTGTACGTCATGAGCCGGTTCGGGACGCCCACGCGGCAGCTGACCAACAACCAGTACCGATTCGGGATGGCGAATCCGAGCCTGAACCACTGGTCGTTCTATCCGCGGCTGTCCGCCGACGGCGGGACGCTGTGGATGACGTACGACGGGCTCAAGTGCGATGGCTGCTACGACGTCTCGCCCGCCGTCTACTCGATGCCGTTCGGCGGAACCATCCGGCAGGCGCGTGCGTGGACCGACGGCGGCTACTACTCGGGCGGCGACCAGCAACCCATCCCGGTTTCGGGCGGGGTGATCTACACGAAGTACGACTACGCGTCGAGCTACGACGCCAATCAGCCGAACAAGCTCGTGGGCATGCTGTGGTTCACGAACCGCGCGGGCTCGCGCGGCCGCGAGCTGACGACGCCCGGCGAGGACTGCCGCACGCCGTCGCTCTCGCCCGCGGGGAACATGATCGCGATGGTGTGCACGTATGAGAAGCAGATCTCGTATCTGACCATCGCGTCGTGGAACGGATCGACGATGGGCCCGCGGCAGAACATCGTCACCGACCAGCTGGTTGCTCAGCCGACGTGGGCGCCGGACGGATCGGGCATCGCGTTCCTCGCGCCCGGCGTGGGCGATGGACCGTTCCAGCTGTGGTGGCTGCCCAAGGCGGCCTACACGCCGGCGCCGCCGCCACCGCCGCCGACGCCGACACCCGGGGGTCCGCACAACGGGCCGCTGCCGTCGCCGTCGCCGACGCCGGCCGCTCCGCCGGTGAAGGCGATCGAGATGACGACCGCGAGCGGGTTCGATGCGACGTCGCCGATGGCCTGGTTGGGGTGAGCAGGTAGCCCCAGACCCCGGATAGTCCGGACTATCCGCGTTCCAGGTGCGCGAGGTGCACGGATAGTCGCGCCTATCCGGGCATTCCAGTGTTAGCAGCCGGGGCGATCCGGGCCGCGCGCGAGGACCGGTTCTTCGTTGGCCGCCGCCGCCTGTTCGGGGCTGACGAAGTGGTCGGCGACCATCTGCGCGAGCACTTCTGACCGTCGCTGCTGCGCCAGCTCGGGGTTGATGGTGGGGTCGTACACCGACGGCGCCTGCGTCACGCCGGCGAGGAGCGCGTACTGGCCGAGCGTGAGGCC
>DASSLJ010000224.1:0-3077 GCA_035689585.1 Candidatus Dormiibacterota bacterium | reverse complement strand
AAGCCAGGCCGAGGAGTCCGATCACGCGCCCGGGCAGCGTATCCAGCACCTCGCGCAGCTTGTCGATGACGAGCATGCGCTGGTCGCGGTTGATGTCCATGACCGCGTGCAGGAGCTCGGGGTGGTAGTCGAACCGCTCCGCGACGGCAGCGAGTGCCGCAACGTCTTTGGGAAAGCAGCTTCCGCCGTAGCCGATGCCCGCGTTGAGAAACCGCGGACCGATGCGGTCGTCAAGGCCCATACCTTCCGCAACCAGCTTCGCGTCGGCACCGACTCTCTCGCTGATCCGCGCGATCTCGTTGATGAACGAGATCTTCGTCGCGAGGAAGGCGTTGGACGCGTACTTGACCATCTCGGCCGTGTAGATGTTCGGCGTGATCAGCACCGGCGCGTTGAGAGGCTCGTACAGCTTGGCAACCTTCTCGGCGGCTTCGCGGTCGTGGCTGCCGACCACGACCCGGTCCGGGTGCATGAAGTCTTCGATGGCCGAACCCTCACGCAAAAACTCGGGATTGGAGACGACCGGGGCCGGATACGTTGGGTTGGTCTTCTGCAGCACGCGCGACACCATGTCGCCCGTGAGCGGCGGCACCGTCGACTTGTTGACGACCACCAGCGGACCGTCCATCGCGTCAGCGATCGAGCTCGCGGCGGCTTCGACGTATGAGAGGTCGGCCTCACCGCCCTCGCCTTCGGGCGTGCTGACGGCGATGATCGCGTACCCCGCACCGGGGATTGCGTCGACGTATGAAGTGGTGAAGCTCAAGCGGCGGGCGCGGGCGTTGCGCTCGACGAGCTCGTTGATGCCAGGCTCATAGAACGGCACGCGGTTGCGCTGCAGCTCGGCGATCTTCCTCTCGTCGACGTCGACGACCATGACGTTGTTGCCGAGGTCGGCGAGACACGCGGCCGTGGTGAGCCCTACGTATCCCGCGCCGATGACAGCGACCCTGCTCATTGAGCGGCCCGATTATCTCAGCACTGATTCGTAGGCCGAGATCGTCGCCTTCGCCGTGACAAGCCAGCTGAATTTCTTCGCGCGCTCTAGTCCCGCGCGCTGCCAGCGATCCCTCTCCCGGATCATGCGAGCCGCTGCCTCGCCGAGCGCGCCAACGTCGCCATCCTCGACCAGCAGTCCGGCGTCGTCCACCACCTCGGGAAGGCTGGAGTTGCGATAGGCGGCGACCGGGCATCCACAAGCCATCGCTTCGAGGCACGGCAATCCGAATCCTTCGTATCGGCTCGGGAACACGAGACAACCGGCGGCCGTGTAGAGGTCGGCCAACGTGTCGGTGTCGACGAGCCCGAGCTGGGTCGCCCCGGGAATGCTGTCGGCGCCCTTGTTTCCTGGAGGTCCGGTGATCACTAGCTTCAGGTCGCCATCGCCTCGCTTGGCCGTCTGCCACGCACCGAGGAGAGCGGCCGGGTCCTTGCGGGCGTCGAGCGCACCGACGAAGAGCAGATAAGCGCCGTCGAGCCCGAAGCGCTGGCTTAGCCGCGCCGCAGCGCCGTCCTTCGGTTTGAACGCCTGATCGGCCGCCTCCGAGACGACGCGCACATGCGAGGAGTTGGCGACATGGAGCCGGGCCGCGTCGGCGGCGGTCGAGCTGGACACCGCGATCACCAGGTCCGCACGCCGGATCAGACGGCGACCGAGCCAGAACCGCAGGCGCTCGCCACGCATGCTGCCGCCCCCCCATACCCATGGAATGAGGTCGTGGAGGGTAACCACGAGGGGACACGGCGCGCGGCCGGGAAGGCGGAAATCGATGGCGTGGTACACGTCGGCGCCGACCCTCGCGATGTCGGAAGCGAGGACGACCGCATCCTCGTAGGCGGCCAGCTGGCCGTGGCTGCGGCGCCGGCACCGGGCCAGCCGGTAATTCCCGGGCGGCAGGCCCGGTCCGTCCAGGGTGCCGTCGACCAGCAAGGTCAGGTTCGAGTCGAAGCCGGCTTCGATCAGGCCCTTGAGCAGGCCGCGCGCGTAGGCACCCACGCCGCGCATGGCGCTTGGACCCTGGAGCGGCCGCATGTCGAGAAGCACGGACGGGCGACCAGTGCCCTTCCGAGATGAGTTCAATGGAACGGTGATCATAATTTGCGCGGCGTGAACGACCTCGACCTCGTCATCGTCGGCGGCTGCGGCCACGTCGGCCTTCCACTCGCGCTGTCACTGGCGGACGCCGACTACCGGGTCGGGATCAACGACATCGACGAGATCAAGCTCGCGCAGGTGAAGTCCGGACATGTCCCGTTCCGGGAAACGGGCGCCGAGGAGCTTCTGGCGAAGCTGCTCCCGACCGGCCGCCTGGAGCTGTCGGCAGATCCCGCCATGCTTCAGCGCACCGAGACGGTGATCCTCGTCATCGGCACGCCGATCGATGAGTTCATGAACCCGTCAGTCCGGATATTCGACCGCGCCCTCGATGAGCTGACGCCACATCTCCGTCACGGATCGCTTGTGATCCTGCGCTCGACCGTCTTTCCCGGCACGACCGAGACCGTCGAGCGCCGCCTTCGTTCCGCCGGCATCGAGGCCGACGTCGCGTTCTGTCCCGAGCGCATCGCCGAGGGCCATGCACTGGAAGAGGTCCGGACGCTGCCCCAGATCATCGGAGTCACGTCGGATGCTGCTTTCGAGCGAGCTCGCGCGATCTTTGAGCGCATGGGCGTCCAGACGGTCATCCAGACGACGCCGGTCGAGGCGGAAGTCGCCAAGCTTTTCACCAACACCTGGCGCTACATGAAGTTCGCGATCGCCAACCAGTTCTTCCAGATCGTGAACCGCTCCGGCCTCGACTACAACCGCGTGCTCAACGCGATCCGTCAGGACTACCCGCGTGCCGCGGACCTGCCAAGCCCCGGCTTTGCGGCAGGACCGTGTCTACTGAAGGACACGATGCAGCTTTCGGCGTTCACACCCGATCACTTCCCGATGGGCCAGGCGGCGATGCAGGTCAACGAGGGCCTGCCCGGCTACATCGTCGACACTCTGAACTCGCGACAGCCTCTGCTCGGCCGCACACTCGGAATCCTCGGCATGGCGTTCAAAGGAGAGTCCGACGATCCTCGTGCGT
>DASSLJ010000223.1:0-14673 GCA_035689585.1 Candidatus Dormiibacterota bacterium | reverse complement strand
TCGGACGCTGCTCCCTCCGCCTATCTCACCTGGAAATCTGGAAAGCCCGTGGACTCACCCGACCGCACCATCGTCGAGGGTCTCTCAACCGCGCATCCCTTCGAGCTTCCGCAGCGCATCATGCGGCGATTGCTCGACGACTTCGTACTTCTATCCGACGACGAGATCGAAGCTGCGACTGCCGTGATGATCGAGAAGACGCGCACGCTGGTTGAGTTGGCAGGCGCGGCCTCGTTCGCCGCGGCGATGAAGATGCGTGACTCGCTCCGCGGTCATGTCGTCGCATTGATCTGCAGCGGCGGCAACATCAGCCCCGCGCAGCTGAAGGCATTGTTCGCCGGAATCCGTTAACCTTCCTGAGCCCAACCGGGGCAACACGAGGAGGCTACGAATGTCCGTAATTCGCAAGTTCGTCGGTTACACCGGAGCCGCAGCAGGCATAGGCGCCGCCCTTGCGCTGGCGCTCTCGTCGCAGACGGGACAAGCTGCTGCGCCCATGGACCGTTCGACACCGCCGTCAGGTTTCGAGTTCACGCCGAGCGCGTCTTGCACGGCCGCGATCACCGCGATCAAGACCTGGTTCGCGAACGACGCCGCGGAAGACAACTCGGAACGGATGGCGTTGAGCGCCGATCCGACCGCGACCGAACCTGCGGGCGAAGACGCCGCGGAGGCCGCTGAGCTGCAGGGCCTGGTCGGCAACGCACGCACGGCATGCGCGCCTGCGACGACGACCACAACCACGACACCGACGTTTACGAAACCGACGCTGTCGGCTCAGTGCACATCAGCGATCGCGGCGCTCAAAGCCGCCTGGGCTGCAGGGCGACCGACGACACAGGCGCAATGGCAGAACCTCATGACGCTCGCCCAGAACGTCCGCACGGCGTGCGGATTTACCTGGACCGCAGAGCGCTAAGCAGTCTTCGACGCTGTTTGACTGACCGCCAGCTCGGTCAACACGTAGCCGGCGGTCAGGAACAGCACGAGTGAGGCCGAGATCGCGACCACGACGGTCGGCGGGTTTGACGGCAGCGCCGACAGCAGCGCCTCGCCGAGGCTGATGCCGATCACGCCGGGAAGCAATGTCAGCGCGACGGTCGCGCTGCGTCGCCGGAGGTTTTCCGCGGCCGCGGCGATCAGGATCACGTCCGCAAACCCGATGTTGAAATGGCCGTCCTGCAGCGGAAAGCGGACGTTGAGCCAGATGAAATGCGGATCGGGCGCGGACGATGCGGTCGACGGCGTCGACGGCCCTGCAAACGCGAGGTTCTGGGCCACGTCCACCACGCTCAGGATCAGCAGCAGCAAGACGAATGGCCGGAATCGCGGCGGCGTCATGCGGCCCAGCGCAATCCCGACGAGCAGGGCGAACGCCGCCACGAAGACGTCGCTGAACGGATAGATCGCGATCCCAAATACGAGTCCGGCGACAAGGATCACCAAGAACGGAACCGCTGCGATGACGATCCATCGCGTCGGCAGCCTCGCCGCCGCCCAGGGCGCGAGTCCGCAGCCGATCGCCACCGCCACGCCGACGAAGAAATGCATGCAGGTTCGAAGTCTCGCCCAAAAATAGGAGAGGGACCAGGGTGCTGGTCCCTCTCACTGAGTACCGATGCGGTTACTCCTGCGGGCCGCCCATCCGGTGGTGGGTCGACGCTGGGGCGGCGGCCGGCGACTCGGCGGCGCGGTCGATCAGCGGCTGGCTCGCGGGGCCCTGGTAGTCCTGGCGCAGGACCGTGAACGGGGCTGGGTGCACGCTGGTGTTGATGGTCGACCCCGAGCTGGAGTAACCCTTCGTGATGAAGGACGCCCCAACCGCGAGGAGGACCGCCGCGCACATCGCGAGCACGACCAAAAGGATCTTGGGAACCGCATTCCCTCTCAACGTCTGCCTGGCTTCCATCGCTGTCTCCTCTGTCGTGAAAGTCGGTCTCGTCGACCGCCGAGGACGAGATTCGGCCCAGGCCTTCAACCACCGCTCAAGCGGCGCTCAAGGCGGATCCGGGCGCGACGGATAGTCCGGACTATCCATGCATTGCGATCCCGAAAAGCCCGGTTAGTCCGGACTATCCGGGAATCAGGCACTGCGATACCGGCTGTGCCTCTGCGCCCCGAACGGGTCCAGCTGCTCGAGCCCGCAGTCACGGGGGTCGCCGCCTCCTCGTAGGCCGAGGTAACGCGGCGCCCGCAGGTCAGGGCCGCCGGTCAGGCCGGAGCATTCCACTTCGCAGATGAGGTCGGGCCTGGCCCAATGTGCGCCGCGAATCGTCCGGGGCAGTGTCACGAACGGGGCTTTGGCCGACCGATGCTCGGCAACGCGGACGTAAAGCTCGTGTCGCATCTCGTGTGGCACCGGAGCTTTGCCGATATACGCGAGCTCGCCGAGGTAGTAGAGGCCGAGCAGTGCCGCGCCCATGTGCTCCCCGGACTCGCCCTCAGGCGGCGCCCACCCGCCGACGACGCAGCGCAGCCGCAATCGCGGTCCGTCGTGCCGCCAATCCTCGCTCGCGACGTGAGCCGTTTCCTGCCACGGCTTGCCGAGAGGCAGTTGCTGCCCGCCTTCGACGACCGGCCGAAATTCGCGTGCCGCGCGCTCGATGCGACGCAACGAAAGGTCAATCGTGAACGACGAGGGATCGGGCGCCCGCTTGACCTCGGCCCACGAAAGAGCCATGGAGATCGGATTGCCGGCGGCTTCGCGGGGCGAAAGGGCGACGACCGCGTTCTTGTTCGGCGCCATCATCATGTGGTCGAGAAAGACACCGCGTCGCTGCTCGACCCGCCACTCCATCGTCGTCAAGTCCGGATTCGCCTGATGAATCCGTCCGCACATCGCGCCGGTCCATGCGCGCACCTGCGCAAACGGGTGGTCCGGAATCGTCGGGACGTAGACCTGAAGGCCCGTCATGCCCGAGGTTTTGGCGTAGCAACGGAGTCCGAGGCGGGCCATCTCCGCCTTGACGAGCAGCGCGACCTCGCACACCTGAGCGAACGACGTGCCGGGACTTGGGTCGAGATCGAAGAACGCGTAGTCAGGACAGCCAAGCGATTCGACGCGACTGTGCCATCCGTGAAGCTCGACATAGCCTCGCCGCGCGAGCCACTCGAGGCTGCGCTTGTTCTCTGCGACGAGATAGTCGACCGTCTTGCCGGTGTCGGGCGACGTGATCCCTACAGCGCGAACGAACTGCGGCGTGTCGGGCGGCGCCTGCCGGCGAAACCGATGCCGTCCGGGCTCACGGAGCACCAGCGGCCGGTCGTGGAGAAACGGATGCATCGCGTCCGCCGCCTTGGCGAAATAGGTCGCGACATCCATACATAAAGAAGACGCGCGCGAAATCCCGATTCCCTGAAATTCCCGTATCGCTTCATGCAACACTGCACCGCGCTGTGGGACGCTGGCTCACGCGCCAGCCGCTCGTGCGGTTCGGCGTGATCGCACTGGTGCCGGTGGTCGTGCTCGGCGTCGTGCTCGCCCGCGCGTTGAGCTCGGATGTCCAGCAGCGCTACCTCGACAGCTCACGCACGAGCGCGGAGTCCCTCACCGAAGTCGCGATCCAGCCGCTGTTCACCGCCAACGAGTTGACGAGCGGCCTTTCCCCGGAAGACGTCAACGCCATCGACGGCAAGCTCCAGGGGTCCGCGGTCGACACCGAGATCCGGCGCCTGAAGGTCTGGAACCGCGACGGAGATATCGTCTACTCGGACAACCACGCCCTGATCGGAAAGCAGTTTCCGATCGACGACGACCTCAGCAACGCGCTCGGCGGCCACTCGAGCGCGAGCATCACGACCGGCCAGGGGAACGAGAACGAGGGCGACAACCTCGCCGGACCGTTGATCCAGGTTTACGTACCGCTCATCTTCAAAACCAGCTCTGTGCCGAGCGGCGCTTTCGAGCTCTACCTTCCGTACGCGCCGGTCCAAGCCGCGGTCGACAACGAATCGCGACAGCTGTATCTCCTCCTCGCCGCCGGACTGACGCTCTTCTACCTGTCGATGTTTCCCGTCGTTTTCATCGCGATCCGCTGGCAGCGACGCGCGGAGGCGGCGGCAATGGCAAACGTCGCGTCGCTCGAGCGCCTGAACAACCTGCGGACGCAGTTTCTCGTCCAGCTGCGGCACCAGTTCAGGACGGCGATGGTGGGCATCGAAGGCTTCAGCGAGCTGATTCGCGACTCCGATCGACTGGACCTCGACGAGGTGAGGGCGTTTGCCAAGGACATTCACGACGACGCCAAAAGGCTCGACCACGCGTTCGAAAAGATGATCGCGATCGATGAAACCGACGACAACACCGCCTCGGTCGAAGCCACCTCACTGGCGACAGAGTCGGTCGTTTAGACGGCTTAGCGCTCGCCGAAGAAAACGAACGGGCTCGCGTAAAGCAGGCTCGCCAGCGCCAACACGACACCCGCAACAAGACTGCCTATCACCAGTGATCGTCGCGTTAAGGCGGAAGCGGGTGAACCGCGGCCGGAAAGTTCCTCTGCCGCGGCCTCGGTCGACTTGTTCAGGTAGCTCAGCGCATGGATCGCGATGAACGGCAGCCAGATCAAGAAGCTGGCCTTGTGCGCGGTGAGCCAGATCGCCCCGAATCGAACCCCGAAAAGCCACAGCTCGAGACCGGTCACGAACACCGCGACGGTCGAGAGAACGAGGACCGGAGCGATGAGCCTCAGGTATAGCTCGGGCGGGCCCGCGCGCCGAAAGGCCTGGTCGCCGATGTAGTAGCGCGCAAAGCGCCATCCGGTCGAAAACATCTTCAGACCGAGCGGCGGGATCAGCACGAAGCCCAGGAAGAGGTGTTGCGGCAGCAGCGTCCGCACGCGGAGGACGGTGATGCCGATCAAGAACAGCAGCACGAACAGCAGGCCGCCCGTGATCGAGGTCAGGCGCTCGTTGCCGGATGGATTGGTGACGGCTGAATCCTTGCCCGCGTCCTGCAGCAGCTCCGTCATCAGGCCGTCAGGTCATGATGACGTGCTTCCCTTAGTGGGTGCCAAGCGCCAGCTCGACCGCCGGCTGGCGGATGCTCACCGCCATCGCGCTCGGCACCATCCTCAACCCGCTGAACTCGTCGATGGTCGCGGTCGCACTGGTCTCGATCCATTCCGACTTCCACATCGACATCGGCACGTCGACCTGGCTGGTGTCGGCGTTCTACCTCACCGGCGCCGTCGGCCAGCCGCTGATGGGCCGGCTCGCGGACCTGCTCGGCGCGCGGCGCGTGTTCCTCACCGGCGTCTCGGTGGCGGGAGTCGTCTGCGCGCTGGCTCCCCTCTCGCCCACCTTTGGATGGCTCGTGGCGGCGCGAGCCGTTCAGGCGCTGGCCACCTCGACCGCGTTTCCCTCGGGCCTCGGATTGATCCGGGCGGCGAGCGGCCACCGCGTGCCCGCAAGCTCGCTCGCGGTGCTGAGCGTTGCCGCCTCGACCAGCGCGGCGCTCGGACCGACGATCGGCGGCCTCCTCATCGGCATTGGCGGCTGGCAGGCCATCTTCCTCGTCAATGTTCCGATCACGGCTGCAGCCGTCGTCCTGGGCGTGTTGTGGCTTCCGGCGCCGCCACCGGCCGACCCGACGGCTGCGGGATTGTCAGCCCTCGATCTTCCCGGCGTCGTCCTCTTCGCCGCCACGCTCGTGCCGATCCTCGGCGCGCTTCTGTCGATCGGGTCGGCGATGAGCTGGGTGCTGATCGGGGTCGTACCGGTCGCGGCCACGCTTCTCGCGGTCCGCGAGCTGCGCCACCCCACTCCTTTTTTCGACCTCCGCCTGCTGCGTCGCCGTCCAGCGATCGTCGGCGTGTTCGTGCAGTTCGCCGCGGTGACCTTCATCTTCTATTCGTTCTTCTTCGCGCTCCCGATCTGGCTCGAGCAGGTCGCCGGCTACGACGCGCGCGCCGCGGGCCTGCTCGTCCTGCCCCTCACCGGCATGGCGGTGCTGATGACGCCGGTTGCATCGCGACTCATCGCGCGAGTGGGAGCTCGACCGCCACTCGTGATCGGATCGGTGTTCATGCTGGTCGGCTCACTCCTCCTACTGGCCCTCGAGGCCGACGTGCCGGTCGCGCTTTTCCTCGCCGTCATGTTCGTCCTGGGCGTGCCGAACGCATTCAACAACCTCGGCCTGCAGGCGGTGCTCTATGCGGTCACACCGCGTGAGCGGATCTCGTGGGCCGCCGGTCAGTTCCAGACGTTTCGCTATGTCGGCGCGACGATGGCCGCAGCGGTGCTCGGCTCGGTGTTCAAGACCGGGGCGACGACTGCGGGCCTGCACGGCATCGCCGTATTGCTCGCAGCCGTCGCAGCAGCGCTTGTGGTGGCAAGCGCGATCACGCGAGGTCGCTCGGAGACAGACGTCAGGCCTTCGGCTGCTGGATCCTGATCATGTTGCCGGAAGGGTCACGGAAGGCGCAGTCCCTGACTCCGTAGGCCTGGTCCATCGGCTCCTGCAGGACCTCGCCGCCTCCGGCCCGGATTTGCTCGAAGGTCGCATCGCAGTCGTCGGTGGTGAAGTTGACACCGCGAAGGAACCCCTTGGCGAGCATCTCCTTCATCACCTGCCGGTCGGAGACTGACGCGTTCGGGTCGGCAAGCGGGGGTTCGAGGACGATGTTCACGTCCGGCTGCCCTTTCGGCCCGACGGTCGTCCACCGCATCCCCTCGTACTTGACGTCGGCGCGCACCTCCAGCCCGAGAAGATCTCGGTAGAAGGCAAGCGCTTCGTCGTGGTCGTGGACGGCGATAAAGCAGTTGTGGAGCTTGATGTTGTTCATGCGACCACCTTATTAGCGTTGTTTCGCAGCCGCTTCTTCATTTCTGATCGGTTTCGTCATCACCATCACGATGCACGGAGGGATGAACTCGACAGGCGCGTGGCTTCGCGCCCGATACGCGCTTGGCGACTCGCCGACCAGTTCGCTGAAGCGCGAGCTGAACGATCCGAGCGACGTACATCCGACGGCGAAACACGCGTCCGTGACCGACATGTCACCGCGCCGGAGAAGCGCCTTGGCACGCTCGATCCTCCGCGTCATGAGATAGCTGTACGGGCTCTCGCCGAATGCCGCCTTGAAGCTCCGCGAGAAATGGCCTGTCGACATCGCGGCCGACCGCGCGAGCGCCGGTACGTCGAGCGGCTGCTCGAAGTCGCGGTCCATCCGGTCCTTCGCCTTGCGCAGTCTCACGATGTCGCGGATGTCCATGATCGGCTACTACCCGCCCTCCGGATTGCGCTCTCTTCGTAAGGAGTCGTAAGCGGCCGTGATGAGTGTGAAGGCAAGGTGCTCGGCGCTCATAGCAGCGCTTCGCTCGGTGTGGGCCTGTCGATCCTGAACGACGCGTGCCGCGTCGCGAAGCACATCCATGCTTCCGCCGGAAAGTCGGGCGAGCTCCTTGCTGTTGGCATCGAGGAAAGCACTGGCCAGCTCCATCGCGCGGTCCGCGATATTCTCCACATCGTCGTTCATGTACTAATCGTGGACTGACGGATGTGTGAATCGCAATGACCGTGCCTGCACTCTTGGACCACGTCGTGTTGGCGACGCCTGACCTCGCGCCAACAGTCGACTGGGTCGCGGATGCGCTTGGAGTACGGCCAGGCGCAGGCGGACAGCACATGGGCCTCGGAACGCGGAACTTCCTCCTCGGCCTCGGACCAGAGCGGTACCTCGAGGTCATCGGGCCAGATCCGGATCAGCCAACGCCGACCGAGCCCCGACGATTTGGCATCGATTTGCTCGACTCACCGCAGGTCATGGCGTGGGTCGCCCGGACCGCGCTGCCGCTGGACGAGGCGGTGGACAGAGCCGCTCGACTCGGTCATCAGCTGGGAGCCGTCCACGAAGCAAGCCGGACGACGCCCGACGGTCGGGTGCTGCGATGGCGCGCCACCGCGATGCGCGCCTCGGCCGTGCTCGTCATCCCACCGCTGATCGACTGGGGCGAAACAACGCACCCGTCGTCAACGGCGCCAGCCGGGGCCTCGCTCGTCCGGTTCAAGGCGGTGCACCCTGGCCCTGATCACGTGCTCGAGATCCTGGATGCGCTTGGCCTCGAACTGGAGGTCACCGCCGGCGCCGAGCCACGGCTGACGGTTCAGATCGCGGGGCCTGGCGGCTCGCTCGAAATCTCGTGACCACTCACGACCGGTCAGTGATAGGTTGGGGTTGGGAAGCTCCGCTCGTGTTCCTTGTAGGAGGGCGCCATGACCGACGAGGACCGGAAGCGTGTAGCGCGGAGACAGCTCGAAGCATTCAATCGCCATAACGAAACCGACTACGTGGCAGACATCGCGACCAGTTGCGTTGTCATCGACATTCCGAGCGGCGAGAAGCTCGCGGGAAGGGAAGGAGCGCGTGACTTCTTCCGCAGGTGGAGCACCGCGTTCCCCGACGGCAAGACCACGATCCACGGTGAGTTTGTCAGCGGCGACACCGTGGTGATCCAGTTCACGGGCGAAGGCACTCAGAAAGGGCCGCTCGGACCGTTCCCCGCGAGCAACAAGCGGGCGAAGACCGAGTTCTGCAGCGTCAGCAAGATCGACGGCCAGGGCAAGGTGACGGAGATAACCAACTACTACGACCAGCTGTCACTACTCATGCAGCTGGGCCACATTCCCGTTCCGTCCGCGGCGGGGACTTCGCGCTAGCGCTTCACTGAAAAGGCCCCCACTTCGGGGGCCTTTTCTCGAAAGCCTGCCCAACTGCTGAACTCGTCGCCAGACCCACTCATGCCGGCGTTCTAACGATGTGGCCGGCAAGACTGCCGCCGAGCTCATGGTCGAGCGTCTCGCCGACGTCGGCGTGGACACGGTGTTCGGGCTGCCGGGCGACGGCATCAACGGCGTCATGGAAGCTCTGCGCAAGAACCAAGACCGAATCCACTTCGTCCACGTCCGCCATGAGGAGTCCGCGGCCTTCGCGGCGTGCGCCTATGCGAAGTACACCGGCCGGCTCGGAGTCTGTGTCGCGACCTCAGGTCCAGGTGCGGTGCATCTGCTCAACGGCCTGTACGACGCTAAGCTCGACCAGGCGCCGGTCCTCGCCATCACGGGCATGACCTACCACGACCTGATCGGCACGATGTACCAGCAAGACGTCAACACCGACTACCTGTTTCAGGACGTCGCGGTGTTCAACCAGCGGGTCATGGGTCCGGCTCACGTGTCGGGTCTGGTCGACCTTGCCGTGCGCACCGCGCTCGCGCGCCGTGGCGTCGCACACATCACGTTCCCGCTCGACCTGCAGGAATGGACGATGGGAGACGACGAGCGTTCGAAACGCAACGTCGCGCGCCACAGCTCGGTGCCGCCTCTACGAAGTGTGCGCACGCCGCCCGCGGTAGAGGTCGAACGCGCCGCCACGATACTTCGCGGCAAGCGACGGATCGCGATCGTTGCGGGCAACGGCGCACGCGGAGCCGGTGAGCTGCTCGAGCAGCTCGCCGATCGTCTCGGAGCGCCGATCATCAAGCCTCTGCTGGGCAAGGACGTCGTGCCTGACGACAGCCCTTACGTCACGGGCGGCGTCGGCATGCTCGGCTCGCGAGCTTCGCAGGATGCCCTCGCCGGATGCGACGCCCTGGTGATGATCGCCAGCTCCTTTCCTTACATGGAGTTCCTGCCGAAGCCGGGCCAGGCTGTCGTCGTCCAGATCGACGACGATCCCGCACGCATAGGTCTTCGCATGCCGGCTGACGTGGGCCTCGTCGGTGATGCCCGCGCCACGCTCGAGATGCTGCTGCCGCACATCGAGACAAACCCCGACCGCTCCTTCCTGGAAGAAGCTCAACGCAACGCCGCCGACTGGTGGGACCTGATGAAAGAGCGCGGAAGTCAGCAAGCCACGCCCATGAAGCCTCAGGTCGTGGCATGGCAGTTGAATGAGGTCCTCGCCGAAGACGCGATCATCAGCGGCGACGCCGGCACCGTCGCGCTGTGGGCCGGCCAGATGCTCCGCATCAAACGCGGTCAGCGGTTTTCGCTGAGCGGCACGCTCGCGTCCATGGCAAGCGGATTGCCTTACGCGATCGCAGCGCAGATCGCGCATCCACATCGCCAGTGCGTTGCGTTCGTCGGCGACGGCGGCCTCGAGATGCTGATGGCGGACTTCGCCACGTGCGTTCAGTACGGGCTGCCGGTCAAGGTCATCGTCCTCAAGAACAACGTGCTCGGCATGATCAAGTGGGAGCAGATGGTGTTCCTGGGCAATCCCGAATACGGCGTCGATATGACGCCGATCGACTTTGTCAAGTTCGCCGAGGCGTGCGGTGGCCGAGGATTTCGCATCGGCGATCCGCAGCTGTGCCGCGACCAACTGCGCGACGCACTCGCGACCGACGGCCCGGTCATCGTGGAGGCGATCATCGACCCTTACGAGGCTCCGATCACACCGAAGATCAAGCCCGAGGAGGCTGTGCACATGGCCGAGGCGCTCGCTCGCGGCGAGCCCAACCGCGAACGTGTCGCCCTCACGATGTTCCGCGAGAGCGTGAAGGAAGCGCCGTATCCCGCGAGCCCGTTTGGCGTCTTCGCCCGCATGGCCGCGAAGTTCGGGCGCAACCGCAAACGTAAGCCCGAGGTCGCGTCCTAGCCGGCTCGGCCTCGAACCTCGACCGTGCCGCCGACGACGCGCGCCTCGAGTCGGAGCTGAGAGAACGTCGCCGGCCCTCTCACGCAACGTCCGTCGGCGAGGCGGAACTGGCTGCCGTGCCACGGGCACGTCACGACGCCGTTGGCGATCTTCCCCTCGTCCAGCGGACCCCCAAGATGTGAGCACGCGTTCTCCATCGCGTAGACGCGCGTGCCCTCGCGATGCAGGAGAACACGCCTGCCCTCGACCTCCACGCCGTTGATCCCGCCGTCGGGAATTTCGACGAGGCCGCATACCGGGGTCCAACTCGATGGACCCGCGGTCCACGCGTCATGGTCGACCATGATTCCGCGGCCGAACACGAGCTCACCGCCGAGATACGCGGCGGCGGTCGTGATCGCCGATCCCGCCCAAGACCATCGGCGGTAATGCCTGCGTGATGTCAGTGCGGCGACCTGGCATGCGGCGCCGGCGAGATTGAGCGTTCCGTGGAGGAAGCCGAGCCGCCGCTCGCGGCCATCGGTCGCCGACCAGTCCGTGGTCCCGCTCGCGACGGCGACCACCGCGGACGCACACCCCATGGCCGTGAGGAATCGGGCTGACCTCCTGGCCCCGACCAAATCGAGAACAACCGCCGACGTCCAAAAGCCGATCGGCAGATCGACCGCGATCGGGTGCAGCGCGTGACCGATCTGCCGGCCGTGGAGCACATCCTTGATTCCCTTTCTGTCGAGCCACTCGAGCAATGGCTGGACGACTTCGGTGACCTTTTTTTGAGCGGTCTCGAGGACCGGCTGCTCCTCGAGCATCCCGACGATGCGCGATTGGGTCGAGGCGACCATCGTCGCCGGTTTGTCAGGGTCCATCTCTTCTGGTGACGGTCTTGGTTGTTCCATCGCTTTCCTAAGGAACGCGTGGAGGCGCTATTCGCCCGCCTCGTCGAGGACTTCGCGTGCAATCGCGAAGGCGGTGTTCGCGGCGGGGACGCCGCAGTACACGGCGGTCTGCAGCAGCACCTCTTTGATCTCGTCGGCGGTGACTCCGTTGCGCAAGGCCGCGCGCAGATGAAGCGCCAGCTCGCGATCGCGGCCAAGCGCGGCGAGCATCGCGATGGTGATGCAGCTCCGCGTCCGCCGGTCAAGCCCGGGGCGCGCCCACACGTCGCCCCACGCGTATCGCGTCAGCAGGTCTTGAAAGTCCGCGGTGAAGTCGTTCTTCGATTTCTCGGCGCGGTCCACGTACTCATCGCCGAGGACCTCGCGCCGGATTCTCATCCCGTCTTCGGATGAGCGATCAGATGGCAAAGAACACCGTCTCCTTCTCGCCCTGAAGGCGGATGTCGAATCGCAGAATCTGTCCGTCCCGCTCCGCGATGAGGGACGACCGGCGGTTCTCATCGACGCTGCGCAGGACGCGGTCCTGGGCGTTGGAGGCCGACTCATCCGGAAGGTACATGCGCGTCACAAGGTGGCGCAGCAATCCGCGGGCAAACACCGCGACGTCGAGGTGCGGTGCATCACCGTCGCCGGGCCTGCGCTGCGGGCGCGAGATCACGAATCGAAACGCGCCCTCCTCATCGGTGCGGCACCTCGCAAACTGATCCCCGCTCCAGACTTCGATCAACCCGTCTGGAACGGATTGACCTTGTCCGTCGGTCAACCTGCCTTCGATTCGGAGAGCCTGCTCGCCCTCGCCCGCGTCGTAGTCGTGCTCGAAAGGAAGGGCAAAACCGAAGAACGGCCCGACCGTCTGCGACGGCGTCGGTTGGCGTTCTCCGCTCATCCGAGGTCGCCTCGCGGAACGGAGTTGCGCCCGCGGACAACGATGTCCCACCTGTAGCCCAGCGCCCATATGGGCACGGTGGAATCGAGGTCGAATTTCGCGACCAACATCTCGCGACCCCGCTGATCGGGAACGGATTGAAGAATCGGATCCATGGCGAGCAGTGGGTCACCGGGAAAGTACATCTGCGTGACGAGCCGGCTGCCGATGGTGGGGCCGAAAACCGAGAAGTGGATGTGAGCCGGCCTCCAGGCGTTGAGATGGTTCGCCCATGGGTACGCGCCGGGTTTGATCGTCACGAACCGGTAGCGACCCTGCTCATCGGTGAGGCATCGCCCTGCACCCGTGAAGTTCGGATCGATCGGCGCGGGGTGCTCATCCGCAGGATCGATGTAACGGCCGGCGGCGTTGGCCTGCCAGACCTCGACGATCGCGCCGCTCACCGGCCTACCGTCCGAGTCGAGGACCTGGCCGCCGACGATTATCCGCTCACCGAGCGGGTCGCCCGCATGCTGCCGGGTCAGATCTGAATCGGATGGACTGATTGGAATTCGGCCGAAGACCGGTCCCGCCGAGGTCTCAAACCACTCTTCGGGCAGACGCACCAACCGCTGCGATGGCGCCCGCAAAACGGTGGCGCGATAGTCGGGATAAAGGTATGGCGGTTCGCCCATTCCGATCAGGCTTCGCCCCTACAGCGACGCCGGCGCAGCCAGCTCCACATAGGTGTCGGTGCGCACGTTCTTGTCGAGGCCCCAGCGCCGGGCGAAATCCATCGTCTCGGCAAACGTCTCCTCCGGATACCGCTCGAAAACCAGCAGCTCGCCGAGCCCGAACTTCGACCAGTCGTATTCACCCTCGAGGCCGGGCGGAACGTTGTTCTTCCAGAGGGGCATGTACTTCGAGGGATCGTCTCGCAACGCCGTGTCCGCGCGGCGAAGCGCTCTGAAGTACGCGCCAAGCGCATGCGTGGGGATCCCCGGCGAGACCCAGAACAGCGTCCGGAACTCGCCTGACGCCACCTTTCGCAAACCCTTCTGTTCGGCGATCGTGATCTCGGGGTCGAGAAGATTCGCGGCCTCGACCTCGCCCTCGAGGAGTGCGATCAAGCGCCGTCCCGGGCCGCCGATGTTGTCGACCGTGATCTGATCGCGGGGCAGGACGTGCTCCAGGGTCATGAGAGTCGTGAAGTGCGAACCCGCCATCAGTCCGACACCGACGGGCACGCCCGCCAGGTCCGAGATGCGGCTGATCTTCGATCGAGGCCCCGCGAAGATGGCAAAGCGCGCCACACCGTAAAGGTCGGCGACGAACTTGCCCATGCCCGCGCCCGCGTTGCACACCGACCCCCACTCACACGCCGAATTGGCGACTTCCATGCTGTTTGCGAGGAACGGCTTGTCCTGCGGACGCTCGAAATAGGCGTCGCGACCGTGGCTCGAGACGTCATGCATCACATCGCTGAGCAGCTCGGGTTCGAGACCCTCGGCCTGGTAGTGGCCTTCCTCGAGCGCGATCCATTCGTGCAGTCGCATGAAGTGCGGGACGACGCGAATTCGTGTGCGTTCGGTCATCGGAATAATTTATAGCTTCATGCCGATCGACCAGTCGGTCCGCATCGATGGCCGCTCGCTGACACTCGAGGCCGTGGAGGCCGTCGCGCGACATGGCGCGAAAGTCGAGCTGGCGGCGGAAGCTTCCACGGCCGCCCAGGCGACATATGACCTCAACCAACGGATCATCTCCGCCGGCACCACCGTGTACGGAGTGACGACCGGCGTGGGTGATTCGGTCGGTCGCAAAGTCGCGGTCAGCGGAGCAAACGAGCTGCAGGAGTCGCTCATCCGGCTCAACGGATGCGGCACCGGGCCGGATCTTCCCGAGGACCAGTCGCGCGCCGTCGTACTCGCTCGCGCGAACTGCCTCGCGCGGGGCAGTTCTGCGGTCCGCCCCGTGATCCCCGAGATGATGCTCGAGATGCTGAACCTCGGGTTCACGCCGGTGATCCCCGAGCAGGGCTCGATCGGGGCCAGCGGCGATCTGGTCCCGAGCTCGTACATCGGAGCAGTGCTCATGGGCGAGCGCGAGGTCACCCGGAACGGAAGGCGCGCCGCTGCCGCCGAGGTGTGGCGTGAGGCCGGCCGCGAACCTGTGCGCCTTCACGCCAAAGAAGGCCTGGCGATCCTCAACGGCACATGCTTCATGACCGGCATAGCGGCGCTCACGATTCTCGACGCCGAGCGACTCGCCGACGCGTGCGATGCGTGCACGGCGATGACCTGCGAAGGGCTGA
>DASSLJ010000222.1:0-16427 GCA_035689585.1 Candidatus Dormiibacterota bacterium | reverse complement strand
GATTCTGTTCGGATTCACGCCCGACTCGAGAGAGGTCGCAGGACGGTTGTCCGCGCGACTGGGCGTCGGCCTTATTGCCAACGCGAGCGACGTCGCCGCGCAGGATGGCGGCTTTGTCGCCAAGGTGCCGTATTTCGGCGGCTCGAAGCTCGCATCGATGAAGGCCAACGCCAACCCCGCGATCATCCTCGTCCGGCCGAAGTCGTTCGAGGTGTCCGAATCCGGCGGCGCGGCCGAGGTCAAAGACCTCGCGGTCACCGTCGCGGACGGGTCCAAGCGCGCCCACATCACGGATCGCGTGGTCGAGGCGTCGGAGAAGGTCAAGCTCGAGGACGCGCGCGTCGTGATCAGCGGCGGTCGCGGGATGGGTGGGCCGCAGAACTTCCCGATGCTCGAGGATCTCGCGAGCGCGCTCGGCGGCGCCGTCGGCGCAAGCCGTGCGGTCGTCGACGCCGGCTGGGTGCCTTACTCGATGCAGGTCGGACAGACCGGCAAGTCCGTGCGGCCCGGCGTCTACATCGCGGTCGGGATCTCGGGCGCGATGCAGCACACCGTCGGCATGAAGACCTCGAAGGTGATCATCGCGATCAACAAGGACGCTGAGGCGCCGATCATGAAGATGGCCGACCTCGGCGTGGTCGGCGACGCGCTCAAGATCGTGCCCGCGCTCACCGCCGCGGTCAAAGCCAAGAAGAACGGATAGAGCCTCAGCCCAGGAGCTCGTCGAGCGTCGCATCGAGATGCGGCGCGAGCGGAAATTTGCGGAGGCTGACGCGATCCGCGAACAGCTGCGCGAAGGCGGATGGGATGTCGTCGACAGCGCAGCGGGCAGCGAGCTGCAGGCCATCAAAGGACCGCCGGTCGCGAAGGCAACGCCGCGCGCGGTCACGCTGCTCACGATCGTCCATGGATGGCAGGCCGACGTCGAGCGATGGCTGCTCTCGGCGTTCACGCACACGAAAGCCGATTTCGAAGCCGTGGTCGTCGACAACTCCGGCGACCAGCGCATCAGGGGCTGGCTCGCCGGACGCGCCGCCGAGAGACTGCGCGTCATCACGCTCGATCCGCCCCTTGGATTTGCCTCCGCCGTCAATGCCGGGATCGAAGCTGCAGCAGGAGACGTCATCGTTCTCTTCGATCCGGGAGTTGAGCTGAAAGGAGACGCGATCACGCCGCTCGTCGATGCGTTGAGCGACCCCACGGTCGTGGTGGCCGGAACATTTGGCCTGCGCGCCAAGGGCACGCTCAAGGAGTTCGAGGAAAGCGCGGGGCCGGAGGTCGACGCGATCGAGGGCTACTGCATGGCGTTTCGTCGCGAGGACGCGATGGCGATCGAAGGCTTCGATCCGAAGTTCCGCTTCTACCGGATGGCCGACGTCGAGTTCAGCTTTCGACTGCGCGACCGCGGCGGCCGGGCGATCGTCATCCCCGACCTTCCAGTCGAGCGCCACGAGCATCGCTTGTGGGAATCGACCGAGGCCGGCGAGCGGGAGCGCCTGTCCAAACGCAACACCTACCGATTCCTCGACCGGTGGCGCGACCGAAACGACCTCCGGGTCGGCCAATAGAATCGGCACTCAAGGTGAGTGACGACTACGCCGCCCGCGTGAGCGAGCTGAAGGCCAGGCGCGACAAGAACCTCGCGATGGGCGGCACGGACAAGATCGCCAAGCAGCACGAGCGAGGCAAGCTCACTGCGCGGGAGCGCATCGATCTCCTCTTCGACAAAGGCACCTTCGTCGAGTTCGGTCTCCTTGCCCAGAACCGCGACGGCTCGGACTCGGCGCCGGCCGATGGCGTCGTCACCGGACACGGCGAGATCGACGGCCGGCAGGTATGGGTCATCGCCTACGACTTCACGGTGATGGCCGGCTCGATGGGCGCGGTCGGCGAGCAGTTCAAGGCCGCACGCGTGCGCGAGCTCGCGCTCCGCTACCGCAAGCCGATCGTGTGGCTGCTCGACTCCGCGGGCGCGCGCATCCAGGAGGCGGCCGGCTCGACGTTCGCAGGCACTGGCTGGCTGTTCGCCGAGCAGGTCTACATGTCGGGCGTGATCCCGCAGGTCGCGGCGATGCTCGGTCCTTGCGCGGCCGGCACGGCGTACATCCCTGGGCTCGCGGATTTCGTGCCGATGGTCAAGGGCACCTCGTCGATGGCGCTTGGGGGCGCGCGCCTGGTCAAGGCCGCGACCGGCGAGGAGGTGAGCGACCAGGAGATGGGCGGCTCGCAGGTCCACTGCTACGAATCGGGAGTGGGGGACAACGAGGTCGAGGACGACGCCGGCTGTATCGAGACGGTGCGGCGCTTTCTCTCGTACCTACCTTCTAGCAACCTCGAGCCGCCGCCCTTCGTCGACACCGGCGATCCCGCCGACCGTCCGGTCGAAGGCCTCGAGAAGATCGTTCCCGTCAGCCCTCGCGCCGCATACGACGTGCGCAAGGTCATCAAGGCCGTGTTCGACCGCGAGACGTGGTACGAGGTCAAGCCGACCTGGGCCAAAAACATCGTCATCGGCTTTGCGCGCGCCGGCGGCCACAGCGTCGGAGTGGTCGCGAATCAGCCGATGCAGAAAGGCGGCGCGCTCGATTCGGATGCAGCCGACAAGGCCGCGCGCTTCATCCGCATGTGCGACGCGTTCAACGTGCCGCTCGTCTACCTGATGGACGTACCGGGATTCTTCGTCGGGTCGCAGGTCGAGAAGGACGGCATCATCCGCCACGGCGCGAAGATGCTCTACGCAACGTCGGAGGCGACCGTGCCGAAGGTGACCGTGATCATGCGCAAGGCTTACGGCGCCGGGTACTACGTGATGTGCGGTAAGGGATATCAGCCGGACACGATCGTCGCGTGGCCGTTTGCCGAGATCTCGGTGATGGGCCCCGAGGGCGCGGTCAACATCATCTTCAACAAGCAGGTCGAGGCGTCGGATGATCCCGAGGCCACACGGGCTCAGCTGGTCGAGACCATTCGCAAGCAGATCGATCCTTATCTTGCCGCGGGTTGGGCGATGATCGACGACGTGATCGATCCGTCGGAGACCCGCCGCGTGATCATCAAGGCGATCGAGCAGGCGCGCGACAAGAAGATCGAACGCCCCTGGCGGAAGCACGGGAACATTCCTGTATGAAGCAGGTCGTCATCACCGCCGCGCTGACCGGCGTGCTGGCGACCCGCGACCAATGCCCGGCAATTCCGTACACGCCGCAAGAGATCGCCGAAGAGGCACGCCGCGCCGCCGATGCGGGCGCGGCGATCGTCCACATTCACGCGCGCACTCCAGAGGGCGGCCCTGACTGGGGCGTCGAGACCTTTCGCGAGATCCAGTCCGAGGTGCGTGCGCGGACCGATCTGATCATCAACTTCTCGACCGGCGCGGTTGGCATCCCGGCGGAGGAGCGGATCGCGCACATCCGCGAACTGAAGCCCGACATTGGCGCTTTGAACATGGGGTCGATGAACTACGCGATCTACTCGTCGAAGAAGAAGGCGTTCTACCACGACCATGTTTTCGCCAATCCGTTTCGCGACATCCAGTTCTTCCTGGAGGCGATGAACGAGGCGGGCGTGCGGCCCGAGCTCGAGTGCTTCGACACCGGCCACATCGCCAACACCGCGCCGCTGATCGATATGGGGGTGCTCCGGTCGCCGTACCAGTTCAGCCTGATCATGGGCGTGCTCGGCGGTATCCCCGGCACCGCGCGTCACCTGCAGAACCAAGTCGACACGCTGCCTCGTGATTCGATGTGGCAGGTGATCGGGATCGGGCTCAACCAGTGGGCGCTGGTCGCGTCCGCGCTCGCGATGGGCGGCAACGTACGCGTCGGCCTCGAAGACAACTTCTACCTGGAGGAGGGAAAGATGGCTCAAAGCAACGGCGAACTGGTCGCGAAGGCGGCGCGCCTGGCGACCGATGTGGGCCGTCCGGTCGCCTCGGCCGCCGAAGCCCGCAAAATTCTCTGTCTGGAACGTTCATGACCGAAGTCAAAGCAGAGCTTGTCGGCAACGTGTGGAAGGTCAAGACCTCGCCTGGCGTGCAGGTGGCGGAGGAGGATGAGCTGCTCATCCTCGAGTCGATGAAGATGGAGATCCCGGTGACGGCGCCGCGAGCCGGCACTGTGAAAGAGGTGCGCGTCAAAGAGGGAGAGGTCGTCAAGGAGGGCCAGGTCCTGGTCGTTCTGGAATGAAGCCCGCGCAGCTCCTGCTCGCATATCAGCGGCTGATCGAGAAGGAGCGCGAGCTGCGCGACAGCATCGAGCGCACCGAATCGTTGCTTGCGGTCAATCCCAACGTCGTCGCCGCGGAAGAGGCGCTGGCGCAAGCGCGCGCCGCGCGCGAACAGCTGCAGCTGCGATTGCGCGATTCGGACCGCGACCGCGAAGCGCACCGCACCCGCCTTCGATCGCGCGAGAAGGAGCTGATGAGCGGTCGGATTCGCAACCCGACCGAGCTGATGCAGCTCAACGAAGAGGTGCAGCACATGAAGGCGAGCTTCGCCGACGAGGAGGAAGCAGAGCTGCGGCTCATGGAGGAGAGCGAGCTCGCGGACGCTGCGGTTCTCGCCGCGACCGAGCAGCTCGACGAGGCGCGATCCCGGCACGCCGGCGATGAACCCGGGTTGCGTCGCGACCTCGAGGCGTGGCAGTCGGAGCTCGCAGTCGTGAAGGCCGACAGCGAGGCGATCTGGGCGCAGCTGTCGCCGCCCGCCCAAAACGCCTACCTGCGAGTGCGCGCGCATCCGCAGGTCGCAGAGGTCGACCACAACCAGTGCCTCGCATGCCGCGTGACCGTGACGTCGTCGGGGATGCAGGCGCTGCGCAAGGGCGAGGACGTCGTCCACTGTGACAACTGCGGCCGGATCCTGGTGATCGCCTGAAATCAGGCGGCGCGGATAGCGCGTCCTTACCGGGCTCTGCCCGCAAACGACTTCGCCTGCGGACCGATGGCGCCGCGCGCGGAAATCCGGGGCCGGCGGGGGCGGGGATCCTGATCGAGGACGAATTCGGCCTTCGTCTGCAAGCGCGGCACAAATGGCTCGGCTCGATGACCAACAACCAGGCCGAATATCACGCACTCATCGAGGGCATCAAGACGGTGCGGCCCTGGAAGCCCGATGAGCTCGAGATCCTCCTCGACTCCAAGCTTGTCGTCGAACAGATCAAGGGCGCCTACAAGATCAAGGAACCGGAGCTGCAGAGGCTGCACGCCGAAGTGATGCGCTTGCTCGACGGCCTTTCCTACGAGATCAAGCACGTCGTGCGGGAGGAGAACCGCGGCGCCGACCACCTGGCGAACATGGCCATTGATGCACACGTGCCCAAGTCGAAGTTCGGCGGCTGAGGTCACCTATATCGTCGAGACCGACCTCACACCGAAGGAAGAAGCGGTGATAACGGCCACGGTCGAGGAAGCGAACGCCGCGCAAGTCGGAGGGACGTGGCGCATGGAAGTGCGGCCGCGGTCGGGTGGCGGCAGCATCCTGACCATCACGATGAACCGGCGGGCGAAAGGCTTCCTCGGGCACATCATTCACACGATCTTCCAGGTCACCAATGGACGATTTCTCGCGGCCCGCACACGACGGATGCTCGCCAACATCAAGGAGGGTTGAAAAGAGTTGTCTCCAGCCAAGACGAGGGATCCGAAATTCCAGAGCTACCTGAACAACATCAAGGCCAAGACAGGCAAGAGCCCCGAAGACTTTGTCCGAGCCGCGCGGACGAAGGGCCTCCTCGACCCGAAGATCAAGACCGGGGAGATCGTCGCGTGGCTGCAGAAGGACTATGACCTCGGTCGCGGTCATGCGATGGCGGTTGTGGTCATCCTCAAAGAAGCGATGCCCACGGCGAAGTAGGCTGCGCATGCTTCGGCAAGCTCATGGGTAGACTTACCGGCGGGCCGAGGCGGACGGGTGACCGCCGGCGAAGTAAATAGCGTTCGGAGGAAAGTCCGGGCTCCATAGAGCAGGGCGCTGGGTAATACCCAGTCGGGGCGACCCGAAGGCAAGTGCCACAGAAAACAACCGCCTGAGGGCGTGTGTCTCCGGAGACACGCGATCAGGTAAGGGTGAAAAGGTGGGGTAAGAGCCCACCGGCGGACGGGTGACCGGCCGGCCAGGTAAACCCCGCCCGGAGCAAGACCAAATAGGAGGACGTTCACGGCGGCTCGCCCAGTCCTCGGGTTTCGGTCGCTAGAGGCGTCGGGCAACCGGCGTCCGAGACAGATGGTCACCGTCCCGCAAGGGATACAGAACCCGGCTTACAGTCCGCCCTCGACCCACCT
Organism: Candidatus Dormiibacterota bacterium; assembly: GCA_035689585.1. Classification (GTDB taxonomy): domain Bacteria; phylum Chloroflexota; class Dormibacteria; order Dormibacterales; family Dormibacteraceae; genus 40CM-4-65-16. Next base: position 10,148 of record DASSLJ010000222.1, on the reverse strand, counting down.
GCCTTGGAAGGCGCAGTCTCGTGCGGCCACAAATCCGACGTGCCTACGGAAGTTGCGCCGCCACATAGCTGCGGATCGGGTCAAAATTGCCCGCGATCGGCACCAGCGTTTCGAGCGGTCCTTCGAAGTCGGTCTCGAGGAGACCTGAATCCTCTAACCTCACGCGATTCACCCTGCTGAAGTCGATGCCGGCAGTGACGGACGCGAGGTTGTGCGCGTCGGCGGGCACGAGGTTCGTGCGGACTCCGGACGAAATCGGGCCCACCGCTGTCACGACGTCGAGTCCGGGGTGGAACCGATGCAGAGACTGCAGCATTGCGACCAGCACGAGTTCCTGGCGCGCGGCGCGATCGGTCTCTGAGGTGCTCAGTCGCGACCTCGCGTACTCGAGCGCGCGCGTACCGTCCATCGTCTGGGCTCCAGGGTCGAAATGCACATGCATTGTTCGGTTGCTGCCCTCCACGGGATACTGCGAATCGTCGAGCGCGGCGGGCACGTTCAAACGCACGCCGCCCAGCGCGTCGATGATCGCGGCGAATGCGTCTTCGTCGAGGGCGACCCAGCCGTCGATGGGCTGATCGATAGTCTCACTGACAGTTTCGGCGACGAGGTCCCCGGGACCCGTGGCGGTCAGCCATCGCGACCGCAAAAACCGTGAGTCCTGAGCCTTGCCGAAAGAGTAGGTCGCGTAAAGCAAGGCCGAAATGGTTCCCCTCACGGGTGCTGGAATGTCGACTCTAAGGTGGCGCGGCAATGAAAGGACCGTCGCCGTGAGCGGATGAGGGCGGATGGAAAGCACAAGTATCGTGTCGGTGTAGTTCGGGTCGTCGCCCCCTGAACCACCGTACGCGAGCAACAGTACGTTCACGCGCTGATCGTGGGCGATCTTCCAGCTGATCGAACCGGGTGATGGCAGCTCGGGTATCACGAGGGCGGCTACTTCCGCCGCCCCGCTGCGGGGCGCCACCGAATGGAGGACCGCGGCGGCCACGCCTCCCGCAAAAACGACTGCCGCGGCGACGCCGAGCGCAGCCCACCTGATCGCACGCATTGTCGGCGAACGAGTGTAGCCCCGAATTGACACGTCGTTAAGTCACGCTTAAGATCGCGCTACCCCTTCTCCCTCATGTGTATCGGCTTTGGCCGAGAGGAGCCGCCCATGTTAAGCAGGGTTGGTCGTCCATTCGTAGTTCTGGTCGCGGTTCTGACCATCGCAGCTGCCACCGGCTTCATCCTCATGGCTGTGTCGGCATCGGCTGGGAGTCGGAGCAGCGTTAAAGCCACCAGCACATCGACGATTTCGATTCAGACCAAAGCGACGCTGACCGTAGGCGGCAAGGGCGGTTTTCCGGGCGCCGATGTGACTATCAAGTATTCATGCTTCCCGGCTCCCTCCGGCGGTTACGGCGGCAAGGGCGGCTACTTCAGCAACTTCGGCAACGTGACCGTCTCCGACCTGAACGGCACTTCGGGTTCCGGTTTCTTCACGCCGACCTGCGATGACACCAAGAACACTGCGGTGGTCTTCGTCCCTGGAAACTTCGCCGCCGGGGACGCGGCGTCCAATGCTTTTCTGTGCGGGTTCGATTGCGCACTTACGAGCAAGGAGATCAAGCTCTCGTCCTGATCGCGTGAGCATGTGGAGGGCCGGTTGGACCCGGCCCTCCCGCGGGGATCACGGCGTACCTGTGACCGACACGACCGGCACAAGGGCGGCCCCCAGTACGAGGAGTTGGTGATCCGAATCGGGGACTTTCAGGGCACAGTGAAGTCGTCCCTTTACTACTTGACTAGTGAAAGTTAAGCTCCGCGCCTAGCGGCTCCCTTGCCTCAGAGCTGAGGCGCCGCCGATGAAGAGGAGGTGCGTCATGGGACGTGTCGTCAGCAAGCGACTCGCTGTGCTCAGCCTCGTGCTAGCGGCGCTGGCAGCCCTGGTTCTGGGCGCAACGAGTGCGAGCGCCACCGGAGGAAAGCTCAAGTGTTTCGCCGACACTCCGGCGACCTGCACGTTGAATTCCAGCACGAGCGCCACCATCGACTCGACGCAGGGTGGCGATGCAGGTGTTTATCTGAGCAACGGCAAGAGCACCAATGGTTTTCCCCTTGCGAACGTGAGCTTCTCCTTCACGTATTTGTGCGATTCCGGTGGCGTTACGTCCTGCATCGGAGGCGGCGCGCCGCGTTGGAGCATCCCGATCAGCACGGACGGAACCGCGACGACAGCCGGTTATGCCTTCCTCGACGCGCAGAACTGCCTGAATGGCGGCACGGCGGCAAACTCGGACGGCACCCTGACGGTGAGCACCACGCAACCAACCTGCCCGGTGTTCTTCCAAAGCGGTCAGTACGCGAACTGGGATGCCTTCGCAGCTGCCAACCCGACCTTCACGATCTCAGCGGCCCTTCCGTTTGTGATCTCCGACGTGCCAACCGGCGGCGCGATCGATGTCTCGAACCTGATCGTCACTAAGTCGTAATCGTCGCCAAGGATGTGGAAGGCCAGCCGTGCGCGGCTGGCCTTCGCTCAGATTCAGTCGCCGGCCGGCTGCATCAGCGTGCTCTCGGTGTTCGCCGCGATCCGAGCGCCCAAGACGTCGGCGTCGTCACAGGAAAATCGGAAATGGAAGCCCGCCCACACACGCGCGTCGGTGACCTGCGCGACGGCATCGTGGAAGCTCGTGAAGTCTCGCGTCACGCCCGGTAGGCCGGCCGACGTGAGGGTGAAGCTCGTGTCGTCACCGAAGAACGAAGCGAGGATCGCGGCCGCCGCGCTGCTCGTCCCGGAGTGTGCGGATGGGTACTCCTGGAAGTACGGCGTCGTCATGAGGGGAAGCCACGTCGGGTCGACAGTGGTGCCGATGGCTGTCACAGGCCGCCATGAGTTGTAGGCGTTCTTCGCGTCGAAGACGGCGATGATGGCGTCGGCGATCGAGATGTTGGTCAGGGCGAGGATGCGGGCCGACTGCAGCACGTTCTTGTGGTTCTGAATCAGTAGCGAATCGGCCAGGCGATCCCATGTGGCAACCGGCGTGTCGCGCTGCCAGAACACCGCGGTCTGGGTCTGTTCTGAAGTGCGCACGGTGCTGTTCAGCGCCCCGAAGGCCATGACCTCATTGAAGTCCTGCGCGTAGCGTGCGCTCGTCAACGCCGGCGGTCCGGACGGCCGGAACTCGGACGGTGAGGTCATCGCCCACGGAGTGGTGGTGGCGAGGGTCCGAAACTTCGGCGGTCCGCTGCCGCCGGGGGTGGGTTGCCACTGGCCCGGGGCCGTGCTGAAAACGTACGGCGGCGGGGTGGCGCCGAAACCGTCGCCCGCGCGCCACGCGACGATGTTGGCGGCTACCGCTGCGCCCCACGCCAAGCCGTCCGCGATCGACTGACCATCCTCATCGTCCGAGATGGTCTGGAGCGACGCGGCGAAAGCGGCATCCAACGATGCCTGCTGGGCCGGAAACAACGCGAGCAAGGCGCTGTGCGCGGCGCTTGCTGCTGCCGCCTGCGGCGAAGCATCGTCGGGTGCGGCCGCGGGAACATGGATCTGCTGGTAGCGGCCCTCGATGCCGTTAACTGCGTCGAAGACTGAGGCCTGAACGGTCGCGCCAAGCCGGTTCGCGTTCGGCGCAGGCACGTTGGCTGTCGCGAACGCCGCCAGCATCGTTTGGTTCCAGTCGACGACCACGTTGTCGGGGCGCGCTTGAACAGGGGGCGCCCCGCCCGACGCGAAGAGAAGGCCGAGCGCCAGCGCTACACCGCAAACTCTTGCTCTCATAACCCCGCCAAGGTATTCCGGCGCCGGCGGAGCGGTTGCTACAAACTTCCTACTTGCCGCTACGAAATTAGTACTTGCTTAAGCGGTGGGCGCGGCCGAAAATCTCGCCATGTCGGGGTACGGCCAGTTCTGTCCCGTCGCGCGGGCGTCCGAGATATTCGCCGAGCGCTGGACGCCGCTCATCCTTCGCGAGATCGGCGCCGGCCATCATCACTTCAGCGAGATCCTCAGAGGACTGCACCGCGCCTCGCCGAGCGTCCTGGGCCAGCGGCTGCGCCGTCTCGAGAGGATCGGGATCGTGGAGCTGCATGCGAACCCGTCGGGCCGCGGTTCGACCTACTACCTCACTGAAGCCGGAACCCAACTCGCGGAGGTCATCAAGCCTCTCGGGAACTGGGGTCAGCGCTGGCTCGAGCTTGGCCAGGAACACATCGATCCGGACTTTTTCATGTGGAAGCTCTTCCAACACCTGGATGTCGGGCGCCTGCCCGCGAAACGAAGAGTCGTGCTCTTCGAGTTCGACGAAGTGCCGAAACGTTACTGGCTCGTCATGCAGCAGAACGATCCCGACCTCTGCTACTCGGATCCAGGCTTTGGCGTCGACCTCGTGGTCCATGCCAGCCTCGAGGCCTTGATCCGCGTACATCTCGGTCAGTTGACGGTTGCCGACGCCAAGCGTTCGCGCTTGCTGCGCACGGACGGGGCATCCGACCTCGCGCGAGGGATCGAAGACTGGTTCCCGCGCAGCCGGTTTGCTCCCCAGGCCCGACCGGTGAGGTATGACCGCGCAGGCCGGGCGTTCGTGGAAGCGCTCGCCTAGACCGGAATCGCCGGTCGTATAAGAAGGAAACCGGGCCGTGATCCTCCCGAAAGAGCGCGATCGTCGTCTCGTGACCATTCGCCGCGGCGGAACACTCACCGATTCGGACCACCAACTCCTCGCACTGTGGGCCGCGTCCTGCGCGGAGCACGTCCTACACCTTTTCGAAGCGGTTGAGCCTGACGACCCGAGACCACGTCAGGCCATCGAATGTGCCCGCGCCTGGGCGCGAGGCGAGATCAAGATGTCCGAGGCTCGGGCGTCCGCCGGCCACGCGAACGCGGCGGCCCGAGACTTGACCGGCGCACCGCGGCACGCAGCACACGCTGCCGGCCAGGCTGCCGCCGTCGCCCATGTCGCCGCGCACGACCTCGGTGCGGCCGCGTACGCGATCAAAGCCGCGCGTGCTGCGGCGGCGAAGGGCGAGGGCGAGCGAGCGGGGCAGCTCGAGTGCCGCTGGCAGCGAGCCCAGCTGCCGGAGCCGATTCGCGAGCTGGTTCTCGACGACCAGCGCTTGCGCAACAGCATCTGCTGGTCGGTCTTCGACAGCTAACATCGGGTCACCTGTGGAACCCGGGCACTTGAACGGGCGGCCCGCCCTCGAGATTTCCGCCCTGCGCGTCACGTACGGACCCAAGGTGGCGGTCGACGGTGTGACGTTCTCGGTGAACGAGGGTGAGATCTTCGGGCTTCTCGGCCCGAACGGGGCAGGCAAGACGAGCACTCTCAGCGCCGTCGAAGGGCTGGTCAAGCCCGCGGCCGGGTCCATCACGGTGGATGGAATCGACGCGCGGACTCATGCGGCGGACGCTCGCGCGCGCATCGGTGTGCAGCTCCAGTCGACGAGCTTTCAGAAAGAACTGACGATTCGCGACCTGGTGCGTCTCTATTCGGGCCTGTATGGCGCCCCGAGGACGAAGGCCGCGGCTGACGAACATCTCGCCGCAGCACATCTCGGCGACGAAGCGGGAAAGCGCTTCGGAGAATTGTCGGGAGGCCAGCAGAAGCGCCTGGCCCTGTTGATCGCGACCGTCCACGATCCTTCGCTGGTGCTGCTGGACGAGCCGACCGCCGGCCTCGACCCGCAGGCTCGCCGTCAGCTGTGGGATCGAATCGAGCAGATGCGGCGATCGGGCCGCAGCATCCTCCTCACCACGCACTCGATGGAAGAGGCGCAATCCGTTTGCGATCGCGTTGCGATCATCGATCACGGGAAGATCGTGAGCCTGGACACTCCGGCTGGACTGATTGCGAAGCATCGCGACGACCCCGATGTGAAGCGTGCGGCCAGGGGTGAGGTCACGCTCGAGGACGTGTTCATCGGCCTGACCGGGAGCGAGCTCCGTGACTGATACAGCTGCGCCTCGCCGGCGCGCCAGGCAGTCGCCCAGCATGTCGTCCATCCTCGTCTCACTGCTCGACGCCGACGCGAGGGTGCAGCTCAGAAATCGACAGGCTCTCATCGTGAGCCTGGCGCTTCCCGTCGTGTGGATGATCGCCCTGGGCATCGGTAAGCGAGGAGCCCTCTTCCCGCCGACCTCGCGCCTGGCCATCGCGATCGCGCTTGGCCTCACTTCGGTCGCGATCCTCGGCTACACGATGATCGTGGCTCGCGACCGGGAGACTGGAGTATTCCAGCGTCTGCGCGTCACCCCTGCTCCCACCTGGGCGATCATGGGCAGCCGGCTGGCGATCCAGGTCGTATCGGTCCTGATCATGACCGCGGTGCTGCTCATCCTCGGCGCGGTGATGCTCAACCTGACGCTGAGTCCGGCGGCTTACGTCCTGACGCTCGCGGTTGCCGTTCTTGGGGCAGCCGTGTTTCTAGGTGTCGGTCAGGCGGTGGTCGGACTGCTGAAGTCTTACGACACCGTGAACGCGATCGGACGGCTGGTCTTCATCCCGCTCGTCGCGCTCGGGATGTTCAGCAACATCTCGGTGTTTGGGTCCACGTTGGAGACGATCGCGAGGTGGTCGCCGGGAGGAGTGCTGATCAGCATGCTGGCCGGCGCGATGACACCGTCAACCTGGAGCACCGACACATGGTGGTCCGTCCTCGTGAGCATCGGATACGCGATCGTGTTCGTGGCACTCGGCATCCGATGGTTCCAGTGGGAGTCGCGCTGACCGAACCTATCCGGTCTTGAGCGCTCCCGCCGACTCGAAGTGGGCATGCCGCTCGATGGACGCATGGAGCATATCCGCGGGAACGATCTTCGCCCCTCCGATCGGACCGGCGAGAATCGCCGATTGCGCCGTCTCTTCGATGATGACGCCAAGCTGTACCGCTCGCTGTGAGTCCGGCGCCCAGGCGAGGACGCCGTGATTCGCGAGCAGCACCGCAGTCGTCTTCGGCGTCATCACCGCGCGGATGTTTGCGATGGCCTGCTCAGACCCGCGCGGACCATAAGCGGCGACGGGCACTCCATCCTTGAGCCCAAAGATCCCGAACGCTTCGGACCAGCCCTCGAGCGGCCGGTTCGCCACCGCAAAAGCGGTCGCGTACGGGGAGTGCGTGTGAATCACGCACCGCGTATCGGACCGGTCCTGGTAGATGGCGGTGTGCATGTGCACGACCGCTGCGGCGATCGGCGGCAGCTCGCCCTCGAGCAACCGCCCGTCCAATGAAAGCCGGACCAGCTGGTTTTCATCGATCTGCCTGAGGCTGCTGCCCCCCGTAAAGATGAGCTCGTCACGTCCCGGCACGCGGATGCTGATGTTGCCGTGACCTGACATCGAGATCGCACCGCTCCGGAGCACGGCCTGCGCCGTCTCGACGAGCTCCTTTCCTGCTGCCTTAGCTGCTTGGTCCATGGCTTTCCTCCAAAAGGACAGACTACTGCTCCCGCAAAATACTCGGCCGATGAGAAAGACCGGTGGTGCGCGGGATGTGTTCACGGCCGAAGAACGGCGAATCATCGACCGGCACCGCACGCCGGAACAGGTCCAGCGGTTCCTGCGCAGGCTGCCCTACAACTGGGAGCGCGACGGTGAAACGCTTCGATCGTTTCGCCAGGTCGTGCGTCTCAACACCGCTCATTGCCTGGAAGCTGCGCTGGTCGCCGCGGTGATTCTCGAGCAGCATGGGTATCCGCCGCTTGTCGTCAGCTTCGAATCGAAGGATGGTGTGGACCATGTGATCTTCGTGTTTCGCCGCGACGGGCGGTGGGGCGCGGTGGCTCGATCGCGAGACGCTGGGCTGCACGGCCGCAAGCCGGTGTTTCGCGGCATTCGCGACCTGGTGTGGAGCTACTTCGATCCGTACGTGGATCTCACCGGTCGCATCACGGGCTATCAACTCGTGGATCTGCGCGTCCTCGGCGGCTACGACTGGCGTCTGTCGCTGACGAACATCTGGAAGGTCGAGAACTATCTGCTCGAGATTCCGCACCGGAGCTTGCGGTCGTCGGATCGGCGCTATCAGCGCCTGCTCGAGCGGTATCGCGCCTACCGTCGCGAGCATCCCGCCGGCCCGGTGGTCGACATCTATCGGCGGCGCGAGCGCTGGATGTAGCGCGGCCGAGCTAGGTGGTCTGGCCGCCGAACTCGAAGCGGTTGCCGTCGGGATCTTGGTAGGACACTTTGCGCACGCCGTTCGCCATGGTCTCGCGCTCGAGGGGTTCGATCCCGCGACCGGCAATCGCAAGGACCAGCGCATCGAGGTCGTCGACGAAGAGCAGGTGGCGGGCATGCCCGGCGTGCTCCGGCCGGACCTCGATGAAGACGTATCGGTTCTCGGCGAGCTCCCACACCGCCTCGGAGGCGTTGGGAAGAAATGACGGCTGCCGCCCGAAAAGCCGCCCGTACCATGCGATCGCCGACGTGCGGTCTGTAACGGCAATACCTGCGAAAAGGTCGACCCGCATGCCGGCGGAGTCTAGGGGAGAGTCGAACGACTTACCCATGCCGGGGCGCCCGCCAGTTGCGGCGCGCAACTTTGCGCTGCACGCTCACGACGGAGGTGAGAAACGTGACATTGACGAAAACACGGGTGGCCTTCGAACGCCCGGTCGACTATCGAAACGAGATCACGGCGCCCGTCGGCCGGGTTCGCTTCCTGGATGTCCCGAAGAGGCGCTACCTGATGATCGAGGGCACGGCCAAACCGGGCGAACAGGGCTTCCGAGACGCGATCGGGACGCTCTATCCCGTCGCGTACACGCTGCACTTCGCCTTGAAGAAGCGTGGGGTCGAAGCGCCGGTCGGAGGTCTCGAGGGTCTGTTCTGGATCGGCAAGCCAGGACCGATCGACGTGCCTGAGTTTGAGCACTCGTCGATCTCACGCAGATGGAGCTGGCGGCTCCAGCTCCCGGTCCCCGCGGATGCGACGGCGAAGGATGTGGCGGCGGCGATCAGCGAGGTAAAGAGCAAGAAGCGGCCACCGCTCATCGACTCGCTGCGTTGTGAGCCGTGGGAGGAAGGACATGTTGCGCAAACGATGCATGTCGGTCCGTACACCGCGGAAGCTCCGACGATCAAGAGCCTTCACGATGCAATCGCGGAGAACGGCTTAACGGCGGTCGGCTGTCACCACGAGATCTACATCAGCGATCCGAATCGAACAAAGCCGGAGAAGATGAAGACGCTGATTCGGCAGCCGGTGGGCATGTAGCGGCAGCCACGAGCCCCGCGCGCCACCCGGGTGCACGGCCACCAGCCGGTGGTTCGATCGAATTCGCGTCGAGGCCGCTCTTAACGATCAGCCACGAGATTTGCGAATTGGAGTTCCACATGTCGCCGACGCGAAGATCGTCGCGTCCCCACAAGAGAAACGGCGCCTTCGGCGCCAGGTCGAGAATCCGCCGCGCCGTCTCGATGTCGGTCGTCAGACGTCGCGGGCTCTCGACGGCTTCATCTATGTCCGGGATGACGCCATCGCGCCAGCAGCGGAACTCATAGTGGAAGATCGCAATCCGGTCGGCCAGCCACTTCGCCCCGATTGGACCGACGCCGACGACTCCACGCTCTTCGCCGTGAGCTGCAGCAGGAGTCTGCTCGATCGTGAAGCGTCCTTCGGGCAGCGTGACCTCGAGCGCCGAGTGGTAGAGGTCGTAGCGGTGGCGCCGTTGGAGCGCGGCCATCACGGCTTCATAAACAAGCCCGTTCAGCCTGACGAAGTTTCCGCCCGCGCCAAGTGGCAGCCAGAAGAGATCGACGCTTGCGAGCGGGTCGCTCATCAAGCCAAGTGTCGGTGGAAGGAGCATCGGCTCGGAGGGTCGATCGGCCATGCCCGGACAGTCCCTTGGACCTCAAAATCGGTTCGTGATCGAACGTCTCGGGCCTGATGTATCTGCACCCGACCTCGATGCGCTCACCGACCTGCTGCTCGATGCGGTTGCGACCAACGCCTCGGTCGGATTTCCAGCTGCGCTCTCACGCGATGAGGCGCACGGCTTCTGGATCAGGGTCGTTCAGGCAGTCAAGGCAGATCGGCTGATCCTTCTGGCTGCGAGGGTCGACGGCCGGCTCGTCGGAACGGTGCAGCTGGGGTTCGCGCAATTTCCCAACGGCCGTCACCGCGCCGAGGTGGCGAAGCTGCTCGTCCACTCATCCATGCGC
>DASSLJ010000221.1:0-10635 GCA_035689585.1 Candidatus Dormiibacterota bacterium | reverse complement strand
CGCCAAGCCGGAGCGCTTCTACGGTGGCGTCGAGCACCGAACGGTCGGCGCCGCAGTCGAGAAGCGCGCCCAGCGTCATGTCGCCTGAGATGCCGGAAAAGCAGTCGAAGTACGCGACTCTCATGCGCGCGTCCTATTAATGCGCACGGACGCACCGTCGATCGGCTGCATGCTCGGCGGCCACTTCGTGATGCGTACCGACACGGATTCGACGCGCGGCAGCGCCAGCACGCGCTCCGCGATGGCGCTCGCGAGCGATTCGAGCAGCGACCTCGCCGGCCCCTCGATCACCTCTTTGGCCGCCGTGCGGACCTGGCGGTAATCGACCGTGTCGGCCAGATCGTCCGAGCGGCCGGCGGCGGCGAGGTCGGCTTCGAGCTCGATGTCGACTTTGAACTGCTGCGGTTGATCTCGCTCTCGCGCGCCGACGCCGTGGCGGCCCGAGAACGACATGCCGCGGAGCTCGATGTGGTCCATCGCCCCAATTGTCTGGAAATACACTGTCGGGCGTGATCCACGCCGGAGTCAACGTGCGCCCCGCGACCGAGAAAGACCTCGAGGCGATCAACCAGATCTACAACCACTACGTGGTCCAGACGCACACGACTTTCGACCTCGAGCCCATCACGCCGGGGGCCCGGCGTGAGTGGTTCGGCCACTACGCCGCGACCGGGCCGCACCGGGTGCTCGTGGCGACGGACGGCGACCAGGTCATCGGCTTTGCCACGAGCAGCCGTTTCCGCCCCAAGCCCGGTTATCTGACGTCGGTCGAGACGAGCATCTACCTCACACCCGAGGCGACCGGCAAAGGCGCGGGCATGAAGCTCTATACCGAGCTCTTCCGGTCACTCGAAGGGCAAGACCTGCACCGCGCCTACGCCGGGATCGCGCTGCCCAACCCCGCCTCCATCGCCCTGCACGAGAAGTTCGGGTTCAAGCGCGTCGCGCTGTTCACCGAGCAGGGACGGAAGTTCGGCCGCTACTGGGACGTTGCCTGGTTCGAGAAGCCGCTGGGCGACTAGCCCCCGCCCCCGGGTGACGGCGACGCGCCACCGCGGATGACGATCCGGGCGCCGATCTGGATCTGCGTGGCCTTGATGCTGCCGTCGGCCTGACGCTGGCCAACGACCGTGACGGTGATGTTGTCCTTCAGGTCCGACGTCGTTCCGGTGACGGTCTTCGAGACCTGCACCGTGTTTCCGAACGTGACTTTGACGTCACACGCCGGGTACGTGATCGTGAAGGAGGTCGACGTCACGTCGGTGATCGTGCCGCTCGCAAGCGCGTTGCTGCCGGGCGAGGGCGATGGCGCGCCGGGGCTCGGGCACGGGTTGCCGAATCCGCCGCCTCTACCGCCGCCACCTCCGAAGCCGCCGTTGACGTTTCCTGTGCGCGCCGACTGGTTCGGTGTCGTGCTGGCGCTCACGTTGTTCTGGCCCATCCTGTAGCCGCCGTAGAAGCCGCCAAGGACTCCGACGACGACAAGCAGCGCGACGATGTATGGCTTCACGAAATCACTCCTTCACTCGTATCTGAGGGCTTCGATCGGGTGCAGCCGGGCTGCACGGTTGGCGGGATAGATGCCGAAGAAAAGTCCGATGGCGACCGAGACGAAAAACGCGAGCAGCACCGACGGCACCGAGACGACGGGCGTTGGAAACGAGGAGTTGGCGAGCGCGGGCAGGCTCGGCGCTTCGTGAGCGAGAAGTGCTCCGACCGCGATGCCAAGAGCTCCACCGAGGCCGCTCAGAACCATCGCCTCGATCAGGAACTGGACGAGGATGTCGCGGCGCCGGGCGCCGATGGCCTTGCGGATGCCGATCTCGCGTGTGCGCTCGGTGACGGTCACCAGCATGATGTTCATGATTCCGATCCCTCCCACGACCAGCGAGATGCCGGCGATGGCGCCGAGCACAACGGTGAGTGTGGTGGCGATGGAAGTCGCCTGGTTGAGGATGTCCTGCTGGCTCTGGAGTTGAAAGTCCGCCTGCGAAGGGTTCGCGATCTGGTGGCGCTCGAGCAGGATCGTCGTGATCTCGGTCTCGGCCTGGGTGACCGTGCCGGCCGAGGTCGCCGACGCCACGATCTGGCTCACCACCTTGCCGCGGGCGCCGGTGAGATAGGCCCAGACCGTCGTGATCGGCGCGACGACGACGTTGTCCTGTGAGCCGAACCCGGTGCCGCCCTTGGGCGCGAACACGCCGATGACGCGGAAGCTCTGCCGGCTGATCTTGATCGTCTGACCGATGGGATCGGTCGAACCAAAGAGGTTGTCCACCACCGTCTGACCGATCACGACGACGCGATGGTTTGCGGTCACGTCGTCTGCCGTGAAGAACGAACCCTCCGCGATCTGGTAGTCACGCACCATCGGGAAGTCGGGCGTCGTCCCGGTCGTGGGTGCGAAGTAGTTCTGGTTGCCGTACGTGATCTGGCCGCCCGACTGCGCGATCGGAATGGCGGCGACAACGTCCGGATCCTGCTGCCTCGTGTTGAGCGCGTCGACGTCGGCCTGCGTGAGCGACTGGCCGGTGCCGAATCCCTGCGAGATTCCGCCGGCGCCACGCGCATTCGAGGGATAGACGTAGATGACGTTTGCGCCCAGCGATTGGATCTGGTTGTTGATCTGGATGCTCTCGCCGTTGCCGACGGCGACGAGCATGATCACCGCGGTCACGCCGATGAGGATGCCGAGCATCGTCAAAGCACTTCGCAGGCGATTGGCGAGCAGGCCGTTGACGGCCATGCGCAGCGCCTCGTAGAGGTTCACGCCGCGACCTTCTCGTCGCGCACGATGAGGCCGTCACGAAGCTCGACGACGCGCTTCGCGAACCGCGCGATGTCCTGCTCGTGAGTGATCAGCACGATCGTCCGTCCGTGCTCGGCGTTCAGCTCCGAAAGCAGTCGCATGATCTCGACGCTGGAGGCGGTGTCGAGGTTGCCGGTCGGCTCGTCCGCAAGGAGTATCGCCGGGTTGGTGACCAGCGCCCGCGCGATCGCTGCACGCTGCTGCTGACCGCCGGACATCTCGGTCGGCTGATGGTGGATGCGGTCGGCAAGCCCGACGGCGCCGAGCGCCTCTCGCGCCCGCTCGGTGCGCCCGCTTTCTCCGGCCGGCGCGTCCCTGCCCATATAAATGAGCGGCATCTCGACGTTGTGGAGCGCGGAAGTTCGGGGGATGAGATTGAAGCTCTGGAAGACAAAACCGATCTTGCGGTTGCGGATCTTCGCGAGCTCGTCGTCGCCGAGACGCGCGACGTCGGTGCCGTCGAGGATGTAACGCCCGTTCGTCGGCACATCGAGGCACCCGATGATGTTCATCAGCGTCGACTTGCCCGAGCCGCTGGCGCCCATGATCGCAACGAACTCACCGCGATCGACATGGAGATCGATGCCCTGGAGGGCAGGGACCTCGATGCGGCCCATGCGATAGACCTTGGTGACGCCCTCGAGGGTGATCATCCGCCGCCGCCGACCCTGATCCCGCCACCACCGCCGCCGCCGAATCCGCCGCGTGTCGTACCGGTCCCGGTCGCGGCTCGGATCGTCGGAAGCACGATCTGCTCGCCGTCGTTGAGGCCGCCCACGACCTCGGTGTACTGGTCGCCCACGACACCGGTGTCGATCGGCGTCTCGACCTGCTGGCCGTTTGCATAGACGGTCACGAACGCTTGACCGCCGGCGTGAGTGATCGCGAGGTTCGGCACGGTCAGCGCATTCGCGGACTTGCTCACGGTCACCGTCGCGTTGGCGGTCATGCCCTGCTTCAGCGACTTGTCGGTCTGGTTGAGAACGATCGTCGCGTAGTAGTTGACGACGCCGCTGGTGACGGTGGCGGCGCTTCCGACCGCGATGACGTGGCCGCTGATGGCGAGATTCGGCACGGCGTCGAATGTCACGTGGGCGTCATCGTTGAACGACAGTCGCGAGGCATCGGATTCCGCGAACGGAATCACCACCTCGAGCCCGGAGACGTTGCCGATGACCATGAACGCGGACGATCCGGTCGTGGTCGGCAGCGGCGCCTGGCTTCCCGGTGCCTCCGCAGTGGCCCCGCCGCCCGGGGCTACGGTTTCGCCGACGACGCCGTTGATGCTGTTGACCTCGCCGTCCATCGGTGCGACGAGCGTCGTGTAGCCGAGGTTCTGCTGCGCCGTCGCAACCGCCGCCTGCGCGCTCAAGACGTTCGCCTTCGCAGACGCGATCTGGTTCGGCTTGCTCTCGGTCTGGGTCTTGAGCTGGTCCTGCGCGCTCGTCAGCGACGCAGCCGCCTGGTTGATGCTGCGCTGACCGCTCGTCTTGTCGTTGGTCTGCTTGATGGTGTCGGCGTTGAGCTTGGCCTGGTCGTTGTTCACCGCGAGGGCGTCGTTGTTGACCTTGGCCTGGTCGAGCGTGACCGCGGTCTGCGCGTTCGAGACGGCCGTGAACTCGGCGAGACACTGGGCCGAGTAGTTGGCAAACGCCACACCGGTGCACGTCGCGTCGTTCTTGAAGGTCGTCTCTGCGGCTTGAAGGGTCGCCTGGTCGGTCGCGAGCTGCTGCTTGTCCTGCTGGTAGGTGAGGCTGTTGTTCAGGATCGACTGGTCCAGGGTCAGCTGGTTCTGGTCGGCGGTGACCTGCGCGGCGTCCTGCGAGTTGGTCAGGTTCACCTGCGCGACGGTGTCGTTGTAGGTCTGCTGCGCCATGTTGACCGCGTCCTGCAGCTGCGTGATCTGGTTTTGTGTGAGCGGCGTCTCGACCGACTGCAGGTTCGCTTCGGCCGTCGCGAGGTTCGCCTGCGCCTGGTCGAGCGCGGTCTGCTCCGCGGTCGAGTCGATGCTGGCGAGCGTCTGACCGGCGGTGACGTGGTCGCCGACGGTGACGTAGATGTTTGTCAGCGTGCCCGCGACCTTGAAGTTGACGTTTGCCTGCTGCTGCGGTTCGACGTTGCCGGAACCGGTGACGCTTGCGGTCACGGTGCGTCGCGCAACGGTATAGAGGTTGAGCGCGTTTGCGGCGTTCTTCGGCGACACGAACATGTCGCGATAGATCAGCGTGCCGAGCACGAGCGCGACGATGGCGAGCCCCGCAACGATCAGCCGCGACCGATTCAGTAGAGCAAACAACTAACTCCCTCCGTCAGAGATTCACCAGTCGAGATCGACGAACGACCAACCACCCGCAGACCCAAAACGCGTGATCACGGTGAGCCCAAGGCCCGCCATCGCGATCGCTGCGAAGGCGACGACGCCGGCGTACGGGATGACCGCGAGGTCGAACACGACCAGCGCGCCGACGAGCGCGGCGATCAACGGGTGGACCTCCGGCAGATGCAGACGGTCGTGGAGCAGGCGGCCGATCGCCAGCGAGATGCAGCCGACACCGAAAAGCGCTG
The DNA here is from genome assembly GCA_035689585.1 of Candidatus Dormiibacterota bacterium. Taxonomy (GTDB): domain Bacteria; phylum Chloroflexota; class Dormibacteria; order Dormibacterales; family Dormibacteraceae; genus 40CM-4-65-16. The sequence continues at coordinate 5,261 of DASSLJ010000221.1, read as the reverse complement.
CCACGAGCACGACGGCGAGCACGAGCGGGACGACCGCGAGGAAAAGGAGCGTGAAGCGCAGAAGAGTGACCACGCCGAGCGTAAGCAGCACGAGCACGAGGCCGGCGCCGAATGCGATGGCGGGGCCGGGGATCGCCTCGAGCCGCTCCACCGCGTTGCGTGCGCGCTTGGGAAAAACGATCAATCCCGCGAGCGCGAGCAGAACTAGGCCCGCGCCATTCGTGAGGAACGCGCGGATGGCGGCGTACGGATCTACGGGTCCGAAGCCGACGATCGGCGATTCGAATATCAGCCTCTCACCGACTCGCGTGCGGTCGAACCGCAGGGTTTGAGTCGTCAGCCTGTGACTGGCCGTCGAATACGGGGCGGTGATGACCTGAGCCATCGGGTTCGGCCACCTGTCACCGACCGCAATGTCGACGAGCTCGAGCACGATGCCCAGCGCCGCGAGGACGCCGGCGAGGACCGGCCAGCTGTAGCGGCGGAGCATCATGCGTGTCGCCGGGACTGCAGGCTCGTGGGCGCGACGCGGATGAGGAGCGATAGGTGATAGCCCGCGATGCATGTGAGTGCGATGAGCGCGATCACCAGCACGACATCGACCGGCGGGACGCTCGGCAGAGAGCCTCCGGCAAGACCCAGCAGGTCGTTGAAGGTTCCCGATGCGATCGAGCTGAGGCCCTCGAGGCCGGAGAGGTACCAGAGGATGAATCCGGCGAGCAGCGCCTCGGGCGCGAGCAAGGTCCACACCTGGCGGTCCATCGACCTTGCCGGCGCAACCGCACGCATCACGTCCTGGGCGAAGGACGCGCGCGGGGCGGGACTCGACAAAGCCTTGAGGCGAAAAGGCAGGGAGATCGCCTGGTCGTGCTGGCGCCTGCATTCCGCGCAGGTCACGAGGTGGCGCCGGACCTGCTCCGCGACGTTCGCGTCCAGGTCGCCGTCGACAAACGGCTCCAGGAGGACGCGCACGCGCGCGCATGCGAGGGGGTTGTCCACCTAGAGGTCTCCTACTTCCTCTGCTTCGGCGAGTGAGTTGCGCAGCTGCGCCCGAGCACGGTGAAGGCGGGACTTGACCGCTGCGACCGACACGTTGAGGCTGTGGCTCACCTGCTCGAGCGACATGTCTGCGTAGTAGTGCAGCAAGACGGGCAGGCGGTAGGCGGGATCCAGCTGGGCGAGCGCCTCGACGAGCGTGGGATCGTGCTTGAGAAAGTTCGCTTCGTCCTCGCCGGCCGACTCGTCGGTGGCTTCGGCGGGCAGCGGGACGCGCTTGCGCCGGTAGTTGATCGAGGTGTTGGCGGCGAGCTTCCAGAACCATGGCTCGAACGGGCGCTCGGCGTCGTAGCGGCCGAGGTTGCGGTAGAGCTTGACGAAGATCTCCTGCGCCAGGTCGTGCGCTTCGTCGGAGTCGCGCAGGTGCTGGTAGGCGAATCCGTAGACGCGCCTCTGCAGCCGGCGGATCAGCTCCTCGAAGGCCTCGAGATCCCCGCCGGTCGCCTGCTGGACGAGCTGTGCGGCCGCAAAGCCCTGCATGTCGCCGGCCGTGCTCACTCGGCGCGCATCCACCGTGCGGGGATCGACGAGCGTTTCGGCATGCATCACCTGTAGCTACCCAGGCTGGGAATTGGCGGTTTCAATCCTGAGTGTTTGCTGTGAGCCTGTCTGCACCGTTGACGGTTCGGATATACGCGCCGTAATATCCCATCTGGAATATGCCAGGCGAAGTATCTCTCGACATCTCCCCGCTTGCGCTCTCGATCCTCGAGCTGCTCAACGAACGGCCCATGCATCCCTACGAGCTCGCGGCGACCATGCGCAGCCGTCACCACGACGAATTCATCCGCCTCAACTTCGGTTCGCTCTATCACACCGTCGATTCACTCGAGCGCTACGGGTGGATCGTCCCCGCGGAGCGCGAGAAGGAAGGCGGCCGCCCGGAGCGCACGATCTACCGGCTGACAGATCCGGGCCGCAAGGTGCTGCTGCAGGTCGTGGGCGAGATCGTCGCGCAGCCACGCCGCGAGTACCTCCACTTTTCAGCCGGTCTGATGTTCATGCATCACCTGAGCGCCTCGGAGGCTGCGGCGAAGCTCGAAGCGCGCGCACAGCATCTTCAAGGCGTCATCACAAAGCTTTCGCACATCCTCGATGAACTTCTCGCAAGCGGCCACCGGAGACTGTCGATCATCGAGCTGGAGCACAAGATCGCGCTGCTCGAGGCGGAGCGTGCCTGGGTGCGCAAGATCGCGAAGGAGATCACCGACGGGAAGCTGGAGTGGAAGGCTGGAATCGATGCCGGGGCCGGTAAGTTGAGGAGGAGAAATGGCTCAAGCGCGAAGTAATCCCTGGCTGGTACTGGTGGTGCTCACCACCGGCTTTTTCATGATCCTTCTCGACACCACGATCGTGAACGTGGCGATTCCGTCGATGAGCACGGGGCTCAATGCCACCCTCGACCAGATCCTGTGGGTGCTCAACGCCTACATCCTTGTCTATGCCGTGCTTCTGATCACGGCCGGCCGGCTGGGAGATCTGTACGGCCAGCGCAACCTGTTTGCAATCGGCCTCTTCGTGTTCACCGCGGCATCGGCGCTGTGTGGCTTGTCGCACACCTCTGAGCAGTTGATCGCGGCGCGCGTGTTGCAGGGAGTCGGCGGCGCGCTGCTCACGCCGCAGACGCTCGCGATATTGACCACGATCTTTCCGCCCGAGCGGCGGGGCGCAGCGTTCGGGATATGGGGCGGCGTCGGTGGCCTGGCCACGCTGACCGGACCGACGCTTGGCGGCGCGGTGGTCACGTATCTCGGCTGGCAGTGGATCTTCTACATCAACGTTCCGATCGGCATCGGTGCGTTCATCGCGACCTTCGCGATCATCCCCGACCTTCGGCCGGGCCGGCATCACGGCTGGGACATCGTCGGCATGATCGTCGCCACCGCGGGTCTGTTCGCCATCGTGTTCGGCCTGATCGAAGGTCAGCGCTACAACTGGGGCGAGATCGGCTCGAGTGGGATCACCATCCCCGAGGTGATCGGCGGTGGCGTCTTGCTGATCATCCTTTTCCTCGTTTGGGAGCACTTCCAGAAGGAGCCGCTGCTCCGCCTGTCGCTGTTTCGCGACCGCAACTTCGCCATCGGCAACTGGATCGCCGCTGCGATCAGCTTCGGGATGCTGAGCATGTTCCTTCCGTTCACCATCTACCTGCAGTCGGCGCGAGGGTTCACCGCGCTCGTTGCGGGTCTGACGATGGCGCCGATGTCCGTGACGTCGATGTTCGTCGCGCCCTTCGCGGGCCGGTTCGCCGACCGTGTCGGCGGGAAGTACATCCTGATGACGGGAATCTCGTTGTTCACGGTCGGGATGGGGAGCATCGCGCTCGTCGCCGGACCGGACTCGACGTGGATCAACTTCCTCGTGCCCGCGATCATCGCCGGCGCCGGCATCGGGATGACCTTTGCGCCGATGACCACGGTTGCGATGCGCAACATCCAGCCGCAGATTGCTGGATCCGCGTCCGCGGTCTTGAACACGATCCGTCAGCTCGGCGCCGTGATCGGCAGCGCGGTCATCGGTGCGGTGCTGCAGAACCAGCTCGCCACCACGCTGCACGACCAGGCGGTGAGCCACGCGTCGGCGCTTCCGGCAGCGTTTCGCGACCAGTTCGTCGCAGCTTTCACCAACATCTCTTCCAAGGGATTCGACATCGGGACCGGTGAGACCGGAGCCAAACTGCCGCCCGGGATTCCACCTGCCGCCGCGCAGCAGCTGAGCGCGATCGCGCACGACGTCTTCGTCAGCGGTTACATCGACGCGATGAAGCACACGTTCATCCTGCCGATCTGCTTTCTCGCCTTCACCGCGCTGACCACGTTGCTGATCCGCCGGCGGCCGAGGGCGGTGGCGCAGCCGGAGGAGGCACGCGAGGAGGAGCAGTACCGGGCCGCGGCGGGCTAGTTAGTTAGTAGTAGAGCGGGCTAGAGCCTTCCGCCCGACACCAGCTTCAGGATCGCGAGCAGCGCTGCTGCGCCGATGAACGCGACGATCAGGCTGCCCCAGAAGCCGACCGTGCCGCTCGCGCCGAACAACGCACTGAGCAGGAATCCGCCGATGATCGCGCCGGCGACGCCGACCACGATGTCGGCGATGCATCCAAAGCCTCGTCCCGCGACGACTCTGCTGGCGATCGCGCCGGCGATTAGGCCGACGACGATCCACGCCACCCATGAGCCGGGATCGAGGTTGAGCCCACCGGCGAGGGTGATCATGGCTGCGGTTGCAGCCAGTCCGCGATCAGTTGAAAGACCTCGTCGCTGCCAAGGTCATTGAACGGCTCATGGTATCGGCCTTCGAGCATCTCGAGCTGGCTCGCCGGCGCGCGTCGATGCAGCTCGCGACTGCCTTCGGGATCGATGAGCGGATCGGCTGATCCGGCGATGATGAGAAAGGGAAGCTTGATGTCAGCGGCGTGCTCGAGGTTCTCTTTGCCGGCGCGTCGCCATTCGGTGTAGAGCCGCGTCGTGATCTTGCCGTGCACCAGCGGGTCGGTGCGGTACGCGTCGACGATCTCGGGGATCCTCGACACCGTCTTGGGGTCGACGTTGTTGGCGAGGGCGAGCTTCGGCGCGACCGATGACAGCAATCGCGATGCCTGGGTCAGGACCTGTGGAACTTCTTTCGTCAGTCTCAGCGCGGGGCTCGAGACGATGAAGTGCCTGGCGTTGGTGAGCCTGGCCGAGCGGACGGCGCTGAGCATGACGACGCCACCGAAGGAATGACCGAGGGGCACGACCTCGTTGCTGGTCTGTTCTTCGACATGCTGCACGAAGGTGGCCGCGTCATCGACCCACTGCGTCCACGCGTCGACGTGTCCTCGCCGCCCCGCGCTTTCGCCGTGACCGCGGAGGTCGAGAGCGTAGGTCGCCATGCGGTGCTTCGCCATGCCGCCGGCGAATCGTTGATAGCGACCGCTGTGCTCGCCAAGGCCGTGGACGACGGCGAAAGTGATCGTCGAGCCTGTGACCGGCCAGGCGCGGTAGGCAAGCCTGGTTCCGTCGGATGAACTGAGAAAACCCTTGGTGTGTTTGCCGGCCTCAGGCGCCAAGATGACCGAAGCCGCGGAGGATCTTGAGCGCCTCCTGCTCCGCCTCGAGCAGCGTCGGCGCGTAAGCGCGCATGCCGCAGAGCGAGTACGCCCATTCGGGGCTCGGCGGGCTCTGGGAGTGGAGCCGGAAGGTGGGCGGGTAGAAGAAGATGCGCTC
>DASSLJ010000220.1:0-4957 GCA_035689585.1 Candidatus Dormiibacterota bacterium | reverse complement strand
AGCGGCCGCCGTTCGTGCCCACGACCGATGACCCGGAGCGAGCTGACATCGAGCTGCAGACGATCGTTCCCGAGTCACCGAACAAGCCCTACGACATGCGCGAGGTCGTGTCGCGCGTACTCGACGACCGCGAGTTCTTCGAGGTGCAGCCGTTCTTCGCGAAGAACATCATCGTCGGCCTCGGCCGGCTCGGCGGACACGTGGTCGGCATCGTGGGCAACCAGCCGAAGTTCCTCGCCGGCGCGATCGACATCAACGCCTCGGTCAAGGCCGCGCGCTTCATCCGGTTCTGCGACGCGTTCGGCATTCCGATCATCTCCTTCGTCGACGTGCCCGGGTACCTGCCGGGCCGCGACCAGGAGCACGGCGGCATCATCCGCCATGGCGCCAAGCTGCTCTACGCGTACGCGGAGGCGACGGTGCCGAAGCTGACCGTGATCACGCGCAAGGACTACGGCGGCGCCTACTGCGTGATGTCGCCGAAGCAGATGGGCGCGGACCTCAACCTTGCATGGCCGACCGCGGAGATCGCCGTGATGGGGCCGGAGGCGGCCGTAAACATCATCTACAAGCGCGACCTTGCCGGCGCCCGCGACCCCGGGGCGCGGCGCAAGGAGCTGGTCGCGGAGTACACCACCAGGTTCGCCAACCCGTACGTCGCCGCCGAGCGCGGGTACATCGACGACGTCATCGAGCCGCGCGACACGCGGCGGGAACTGGTGCGCGGCCTGGAGATGCTGCTGCGCAAGACCGTCGAACGGCCGCCGCGCAAGCACGGAAACATCCCGCTCTAGAGGGAGAATGAAAACCCCGGATAGTCCGGACTAACCGTGTTTCTCGGGCACTAACAACCCGGATAGTCGCGACTATCCGGGGGTAGCGGCCTTCTTCAGGACGTCGGCCTTCCGGCAGTAGTCGTCGACGGTGATGATGAACTCGGCGTGCGACCACGTCAGCGGCGAGACCGACAGCGGCGCGCCCGTATTCGGATCCAGCTGCTCGGATAGCAAGCCGCCCGGCAGTTGATGCTTGACGACCCAGTCGATGATGTCGCCGGCCGGCTTCAGATCCGCTGACGTTTTCGCCGTCGCGATGTACCACTGCGCCAGCCACATCGTGCACATGAACCACGGATTGCCAGGCACCTTGCGAGTGTCCGACTCGACCTTGAAGTAGTAATCGTCGGTGTACCGCGCAATGCCGCCGGCTGCAGCTCCGTTGCGAAGCTGCGTGCCGATCGCCTGCATGGTTTCGACGATGCGCGGATCGTCCGGCGGGTACATGCCGAAGCGCCATAGCCCGTGGATCGCGCTGTCGAGGACGGTATCGACGGTCACCGACTCGTCATCCTCGACGGTGATGCGCCGCGGAAAACGTCCGAGCTCGGCGCTGTAGAGGTGGGTGTCCGATGCCTCGCGCAGTCTTTCCACCGCGTCGCGATAGCGCACGTACGCGGCGACGTCGCCGAACAGATCCGCGAAGTTCCGCGCCGCGTCGAGGCCGGCCCACAGCGAACCGACCGTGAAAGCGTGCACGCCCCACCGTTCTTCCCACAGATCCCATGAAGGCATCGGCAGGCCGTTCCGCTGGTCGAGGTAGCTGACCATCCAGTCGGCGGCGGGCACGACCAATGTCGAATAGAGACCGACGACGAAGTCGAGATTCTGGTGCAGGCGGTAGTGCTGCCACAGCGACCACAGCACGAGCCCGGTCTCGTCTTCCTGGATGGGTAGCGTGCGCACTCCGTGCGAATCGATCCACGGCAGCCATGAGCTTCCGGGCTGCGCGTACGGCGTGTACTTGTGCAGGAAAAACCCTTCCTCTACGAGAGCCTCCTGGCAAAAAGTGAAGAAGAGCCGGGTGCAGTCCTCGTGGCCGGCGCGGTCGAGCGCGTTCGCGACGATGGCGCCGTCACGCGGCCACGCGTAGGCGTACGTATCGCGCGCGAACTTCGTGATGTCGTAGTCGGTCGAAGCGATGATCGCGCCGTGGTTGTCGACGTGCGTGCGCGCCGTGAGCACGCTTCGCCGGTAAAGGTCCGTCGCATCCTGACCGAGCTCGTTGTCGATGTGGCGGTGGTCCTTCTCCGACCATACCTGCCAGTAGGTCAAGGTCCTTCCCCGATAGGTATCCGGACCCCGTTCGACGATCAAGTCCTGACCAAATGTCGTCACCTCGCTCAACCGCCCACCCATGCACACCCAGTGCGTCATGCTGCGCGGCTGCCCCGCCTTCACCGCGCCCAGGTCGAACCCAACCGTGCAGTCGACCGAACCCTGCTCGATCGGGTTCTTGCCGAGCACTCCATCCTCGGCGTCGACCCAGGTGCCCTGCGCCCCGTTGCCCTTCTTGCCGTTCGCCCACGTGCTGATGCCGTAATCGGCGTCGACCTGGCCACCGATCAGGAAATAGCGATTCGCACGATAGGCGATGACGCCGCGGTGCCTTGGCTCGTAAAGGACCGTGTTGCCGATGTCGGAGCCCTCGATGTACCAGTCGTAGTGGAAGAACACGCGTCCGGTGGCGAAGCCGCTCGGCGACGTGACCTCGATGTTGCGGATGAACCAGTTGCGTGCGAGGTCGACGAAGTCCTCGAACCGCACGGAGATTCCGAGTCCCGGATGCGTGAGCTTGACGTCGCTGACGAGCGAGTCCTCCGAGTACGCGAGCACTCGCTGCCACGCGCCGTCCTCGAGCCACGCGAATTTCCCATCGATGAAGAATCCGGTGTGGCACGTGTTTCCCATCGTGTGGTTGGCGTCGCCGACACGCGGATAGAAGATGTCGCGCACCGAGTACGTGGCATCGAGACCGATGAGGACGTTTCCGTTGCCGAGGACGAGACTTCTGGGCAAGTGTTGCTGCGCGGCAATTCTAGAATTGCCGCAAGCAGTTGCCACCCGTTCGAATCATCACGTCACGCAAGCGTCGCCGCACAGTCGCAGCAAGGCTCCGCTCGGGAGTGCTCGAGCTGATGGTGCCGGCGGCGATGCCGATCGTCGAGCGCCAGCACTGGGCCGAGGTCATGAGCAAACGCCTCGAGCGCAGCGCCGCGAGAAGGCGGCCGACCGATGAGCGGTTGGAACAGCGTGCCAGGCGGCTCAACGCACGCCACTTCGACGGCCGCCTCCGATGGACGTCGATCGGCTTTGCGCCGATGGACCACCAGTGGGGAAGCTGCTCGTTCACCGACGGTGCGATCCGAATCGCTCGGCGTGCGGCCGAGTTGCCGGACTGGGTTCTCGACTATCTGCTCGTGCACGAGCTCGCCCATCTTCTCCAGAGCGACCATGGCAACGAATTCCATGAACTCGAGAACCGGTATCCGCTGACCGAGCGGGCGAAGGGTTACCTGCTCGCCCTGGACGCTATGGCGTCAGAACGATCTTCGTAGCCTCGCGCGCGGCGAACATCCGGTAGGCCTCCTCCGCTTCGGCGAGCTTCATGCGGTGGCTGATGATCGTCTCCGGGTGCAGCCGGCCCGCGGCTATGAGATCGAGCAGCGGTCGCATGTAAGGCTGGACGTTGCAGTTGCCGGATCGAAACGTCAGCGCCTTGATCCAGAAGCGGAGGTAGGGGAACTCGCCGTTGACCACGTTGGGCACCCCTACGACCGAGACTGTCCCCCCACCGCGCACGCAGTGGATGGCGGTGTCGACGGCCGACATCGTGCCTACACACTCAAGACTAGAGTCCGCTCCGATACCTCTCGTCTGCTGCTCTATTGCGGAGACCGGGTGGACGCGGCTCGCGTTGACCGGAATGCCGCCCAGCTCCTGCGCGATCTCCAGCCTCGAATCGACCATGTCCACCACGAACGTCCGGGCCGGCCCGAAAAGCTGTGCGCACATCGTCGCCATCAAACCCACCGGTCCCGCGCCGATCACTGCAATCGAGTCACCGGGCCGGATCTCCGCCCGGTCGGCGACGAAGAATCCCGTCGACAGGATGTCGCCGACGAAGATCGCCTGCTCATCGCTCATCCCTTCCGGGATGAGCTCCATCGTGTAGTCGGCGTTCGGCACGACCACGTACTCCGATTGGCCACCTCCAAGGCCGCCCTGGTACTCGCCGAAGCCGAACCTCGCGATGCTCGTGCATTCGTTGAACCAACCCTTGCGGCAGAGTTCGCAGTGACCGCATGACGTGTAGAAGCTGGCGACGACGCGGTCACCGGGTTTGAAACGCTTGACCTCCGGTCCGGCGTCCTCGACCACACCGACGAACTCATGCCCCATCAGTTCGCCTGCATTCATCGGAATCTGCCCGTGATAGGCGTGTAGGTCCGAACCGCAGACCGCGCTCAGAGTGATTCGGAGCAGGACAGAGCGCGAATCGCCGACCGTCGGTTTTGGCACGTCGATGACCTTCACCTCACCGACGCCCTGGAAAGTCGCGGCCTTCATCGCAACGCGATCATAGGGCGATGCGTTTGAAGGGGTCGGTCGTCGTCATCACCGGCGCATCGAGCGGGATCGGTGAGGCGGCGGCCATCGCGTTCGCCAAAAGGGGCGCGCGGCTCGAGCTGGGTGCGCGCCGGTTGGACAGACTGAAAGCCGTCGCGCAGAAGTGCCGCGACGCCGGTTCACCCGACGTCAACGTGCGGCTGCTCGACGTGGGACAGCGCGCCTCCGCACGTGCGTTCATAGCGGCGGCGCTGCGCGATCACGAGCGGCTCGACGTGCTGCTCAACAATGCAGGCGCCGGCTGGTCCGGTCGGGCGCACGAGATGCCTGAAGAGAAGGTCGACGAGCTCATCGCCACCAACGTCAAGGGCGTCATCAACACGACGCAGGCCGCACTGCCCTGGATGGTCGAGCGCCGTCGGGGCGTGATCATCAACGTCGCCTCGGTAGCCGGAGTCCGGCCCTCGCCTTACACGGCCGTCTACGGAGCAACCAAGCACGCCGTCGTCGGCTACTCGCACGCGCTGCGCGGCGAGTTGTCGGGGACCGGT
>DASSLJ010000219.1:0-5061 GCA_035689585.1 Candidatus Dormiibacterota bacterium | reverse complement strand
CGCGGCCTCGCCGAGCACCACGCGGGATTACTGCCGTACCACAAGGAGATGGTCGAGCAGCTTTTTCAGCGCGGCCTGATCAAGGTCGTGTTCGCGACCGAGACACTTTCGCTCGGCATCAACATGCCCGCGCGCGGGGTGGTCGTGTCGTCATTCACGAAGTTCGACGGCGTCAATTTCTCGAACTTGACGACGGGCGAGCTGACGCAGCTGATGGGTCGCGCGGGCCGGCGCGGCATCGACACCATCGGACACGGCGCCATCCTCAAAGAGTCGGACGTCGAGGTCGGGACGATCTACGAGGTCGCGATGGGACCGACGCTCGTCGTCGAGTCGAAATTCCTCCCGAGCTACAACATGGCGCTCAACCTGCTGCGCGTCTACACGCCGGAGGAGGCGGAGGCGTTGATGCAGCGCTCGTTCGGCCAGTTCCAGAAGCGGCTGGCGTCGGTCGAGACGGACGAGAGACTTGCGAACGTGCGGGAGCAGCTCGCGGATGCGAAGCGCACCTGGGACGACCCGCAGGTGTCGATCGAGGACGTCGCTCAGTACTTCAAGCTCGAAGATCGACGGCGTTCGATCCGCATCGAGCTGCGGCGCCTGCGCCGCGAATCCGGGGGCTCCCCACGCCGGGGGCGCGGGGGCCCCGGCAGGACGCGTCGCGGACGGGCGCCATCACATGGCTCGCGCCTCGTGCACCGCCTCGAGGTCGAAGCCAAAGGATTGCTCGAGCGGCAGCGCAAGCTCAAGCTCGTGCGCTCACCGCGCTTCGGCGAGCTGCTGCACCGCTACGGCGAGATCCGCACCCTTCAGCAAGAGCTCGAACGGGGCCAGCGCGAGGTCGTCGGCCAGATGGACGAATACGCGCGCAAGCTTCGGCGGCTCGCGCGCATCCTCGGCGAAGCCGGATTTCTCGCGCACGACAAACCGACCGACAAGGGGCTCTTCGCGGCGCGGGTGTACGGCGAGAACACGATCCTGGTCGCCGAGGCGGTGTCGCTGGGGTGGTTCGAGGGCCTCACGCCGGAGGAGCTGTGCGCGGTGATGGTGATGCTTGCCGCCGAGGACCGCGAACGTGGACGCGACCGCCAGCCACATGGGCATCGGCGATATCCGACGCATGCGATCGCTCAGACGGCGCGGCTGATTCGCTCGCTGTATTTCCGCTTCGCCGACATGGAGCGGGAGCTCGACGAGCCGAACCTCCGTCAGCCCTCGCACGACTACATCGATTTCGCGTACCGCTGGGCGAGCGGCGAACCGCTCGACCGCATTCCGATGCCGGCCAACGTCGACATAGGCGATGCCATCAAGGCGATGAAGGCGCTGTACTCGCTGCTGCGCCAGCTCGAGTTCGCTCTGCGGCAGGCGCGGTCGCCACTGCTCGACGCGGTCTCCAAGGCCGTCGTGCTCATGGAGCGAGACGTCATCAAAAGGACATACTGAGGGCGGGTTGGCGAAGAAGAGGCGGATTCTCGTCACGGGCGTCGCGCGATGGTGGGGCGCGCTCGTCGTGCAGAGGCTCGTCGACGATCCGGAGGTCGCCGAGGTCATCGGCATCGACATCCGCGAGCCGCGCTACGACCTCGGCCGCGCCGACTATCTCAAGCTGGACATCCGGCACTCACTGATCGGCAAGCTCGTCCGCGCCGTCGGGATCGACACCGTCATCCACACGCTGACGCGCATCGACTCTTTCGACATGGACCCCGCGCGCGCGCACGAGATGAACGTCATAGGCACTCTCAATCTGCTTGCGGGATGCGCGGGTGAAGGCAGCCCCGTGAGACGGTTTGTCCTCAAGTCGTCCGGTCATGTGTACGGTTCGCGATTCGACCTCCCCATCGGTTTGCGCGAAGACCACCGCCTCGACAGCAACTCCAACCATCAGTTCGTGCGCGACATCGTCGAAGTCGAGTCATATGTCAGCGACTTCGCCGCACGCAATCCCAACATCACGATCCTCGCAATGCGATTCGCCAACAGCCTCAACCCGCAAGAGCCGCAGCCGCTCGCCCGCTACCTCGACCTCGAAGTCGTGCCGACCGTCATGGGGTACGACCCACCGCTGCAGCTGATCCACCGCGATGACTGCATCGATGCGATGGTGCTGGCCGCCAAACGCGGACCAGGAGGCGCCTACAACATCGCGCCGGCAGGCAACGAACCGCTGACCGCGCTGCTCGACTCGGCCGGTAAGCTCCACGCTCCGCTGCTGCCTCCACTCGGCCTTGGGCTCGCCGCGCTGGCGATCCGTACCACCGGCCTCGCGTTTCTTTCACCACAGCTGCTCGACCTGTTGCGTTGGGGTCGCACGCTCGCGGTGAGGAAGGCCGAACGCGAGCTCGGCTTTCGGGCTTCGCGTGATACGCGCGGCGCCTTCGCGGATTTCGTCCAGCAGCGTCGCGTGCTGCGCTACGAGCCGGACCGCCATGCGTATCAGTACGAAAAAGAGCTGGAGGACTTCATCCACAGCCGCCAGGTCGCCTCGTCGAATGGCGATGGCGAAGTTCCAGTCGAAGAGACTAGACCTCTCCCCCGCCGCCCCCGTCGATCACGAGCACCTCACCGTTCACGTAGCTAGCGGCATCTGACGCGAGGAAGAGCACCGCAGTCGCCACCTCTTCGGGCACGCCGATGCGACCCATCGGGTTGCTGGCCAGAACGCGGTCGAGGATGGCTTCGTTGCCCCAGAGCGCCTCGGCGAATCGGGTCTTGATCACCCCGGGTGCGACCGCGTTGACGCGAACTTTGCCACCCAGTTCCTTCGCGAGCTGGCGCGTGAGCATGATGACCCCTGCCTTCGTGACGTTGTAGACCCCCAGCCCTATCCCAGGTCGGAGCCCGCCGATGCTCGCGACGTTGACGACCGCACCGCCGTGCGACTCCATCGAGGCCTCGTAAACGAGCTTCGTGAGCAGGAAAACGCCGCGAAGATTGACCTCGAACGTCTTGTCCCACGCGGCGAGCTCCGCGGCGATGAGCGGGCCCATGTAGGGGTTCGTCGCCGCGTTGTTGACGAGGATGTCGATGCGCGAGAAGCGCTCCATGACGCCCTGGACGAGCCGCTGCAGGTCTTCGGGACGTCCGGAGTGCGCCGCGATCGCGGTCGCCTTCTCCGCGTATTTGGCGTTGATGCGCTCGGCCTCGGCGTCGAGATCGGCCTGCTTGCGGCTGGAGAGGACGACGTTTGCCCCATGCTCGGCGAGGATCTCGGCGATCGCGCTGCCGATCCCCCGGCTCGCACCCGTGACGAGCGCGACGCGGCCGGAGAGGTCGAAAACGGAGCCCGCGGGCACGACTGATACGATAGCCGCCGCTTAACTTTCGAATTTTCGAGTTGGGAAGAAGGGGTTAGTAGTGGCGATAACCGGCAAGGCCGCCGAGGACATCCTCGAGCGGATCTTCCAGCCCACCACCAAGCCGAGCGCGCGAGATCAGGCCGAGGAGACCCTCCGCCACCCCAAGCGCGTCGTGTACGTCGCCATGTCGAACAAGAGCTTCTACTGGCGGGCCCACATCCAGAAGTTCGTGCTCGACTCGGGCATGGTGCCGATCAGCCCGTTCATGCTCTTCGACTACTACCTCATGCACACCGTCTCGAAGGACGTCGTGCGGGAGGCGATGAACAACCTTCTGGCGCGCAGCGACGAGGTCTGGGTCTTCGGGCGGCTGTCGCTCGGCGTCAAGGTGCAGGTCGGCATCGCCAAGCGGATGAGCAAGGTGGTCCGCTACTTCGACATCTCGGATCTGCCGGTTGCGGTGATGCCGATTAGCGAGGAGACCGCGCAAGAGGAGCTGCGGGACTAAGCCAACCCGATAGTCAGAGCGGTCGCCGATTCACGGGTGGGCGCGTCCCGGTCGTCCGGCGGTGCCAGGCCTCCGGGTTGCCGAGCTCTTTGAGGTTCGGCATCGACCCAGGTCCATCCCACACGCGGTTCAAGACCTGCAGCCCGTAGCGGTCGTAGACCGCCTGGCAGAACGCCTCACCGGTCTTGTACTGCTGCAGCTTGAGGTCGAGGCCGGTCAGCTTCCAGATCAGGACCTCGAGCGCGCTCTTGCCGCTGCTCCGCTCGCGGTAAGCCTTTTCCAGCAGATCAAAGCCGGGCAGCAGCTTGCTTCCGAGTCGATTCATGACCAGGTTGCTGTAGCCCTCGACCACGGACATCGTCCCCTGCACCTGCCGCATCACCCGCCACTGCGCCGGCACCAGGCCCGCAAAGGCGGCGAACCGGGTGAACGCGGAGCCCTTCCGCGTGACTGAGTCGACGAGGACCTTGACCGACTCTTCCATGTAGCGGCGCAGCCACGGGTGGGCCGCGAACTGCCATGCGTGCGTCATCTCGTGGAGGATCAGCCAGCGCCGCAGGTCTTCCCCCGGAAGGTTGGCCTGGCGCCGCCACTCCTCGACGTTCGTCTCGACCAGGTAAAGCCCCTCGCCGCCGATCGGTTCGGTGCCGAGCAGCTGGGGGTCGTACTGCCCGAGGACGCGCCGTCCGAGGAACGCGAGCAAATAGGCGACGTAACGATTCACTCCGGCCCGGCCGGCCTCGACCACAAGTGAGTTCGGCATGCGGCCGGTCTCAAGGACCGGGTCGACTACGCGCCGAAAGATGTCGAGGTTGAGATCGAGCCAACCCTCACGGTCGAGGGCCTCGAATGCGGGCAGCTCAACGCCCTTCGGCAGCGGGCCGACGAAGTCGAAGAGCGGCCGCTCGAGATTGCTCGCCAGCTTCCGGTAGCCGGACGCCGCGGCGGCGAGCTTGGCCGGCGTCTCGGTCGGGTTCTCCATCCGCGCCCTGGCTGTGCGGCGCACCTCGTCCCAGTCGAGGAGCAGCGTCGTACCGCCGCGCGGCCGCACGGCCTCCGCGACCGCGGCCGTCGCCAGCCCCGCAAGGACGCCGTAGAACGCCGTTCGCGCTGGTGAGCGCCTCATCCCCCTATCAAGGGTACGCAGCGCGAGGCCTCAAACTTGCGCCTGATGGTCCCGGCCGAGTTCCAGACGTTCTTCCTGGCCAGTGCCGGCGCCAGCGCCGCCCTGATCGGGCTGCTGTTCGTGGG
>DASSLJ010000218.1:0-5444 GCA_035689585.1 Candidatus Dormiibacterota bacterium | reverse complement strand
GGCGACGGTGCGTGAGTCGGTGCTGATCGTGCAGCGCACTCCCTCTCGCACAAGGCGCGGGAGCGGATGCTCGGCCATTGAATCGACCGCCTTGCACTTCCAGTTCGCGGTCGGACACATGTCGAGAACGATGCCTTCGCTCCGCACGCGCTCGACGATGCGAGGGTCGCGCGCGCCGCTCACTCCATGCGCGATCCGCTCGACACCGAGGTTCAGCGCCTCCTCGACGCTGGCCGGCTCACCGGCCTCGCCGGCGTGGCATGTCAGATGAAGTCCCGCGGCACGCGCGATTTCGAACGCGGGGCGTTGTGGCGTCGCCGGATAGCGTGCTTCGTCTCCGGCGAGGTCGAAGCCGACCACGCCTCGACCCGCAAACGATCCCGCCACGCGCGCGAGCTCCACGTTGTCTGACGGCGAGTGCTGCCGCATCGCGCAGACGATCGCGACGGCTGTGATCGGCCCAGCGCTCAACCCCGCAAGCACCGCCTCGATCACCTGAGCAACCGACAAACCCCCGGCCAGATGTAGTCGAGGCGCCCAGCGTACCTCGAGGTAGTCGATGTTCTCGGCGGCGGAGTCGACGCACAGCTCGTACGCGATCCGCTCGAGCGCGGACGCGCTTTGCATCACCGCGATCGCACCGTCGAAGTACTTGATGTATTCGGCCTGGCTCGGGCAGTCGTCCGGCGCGACCATGGTCAGATCGCGGCGACCGGACAACTCCTCGGCGGTCGAGACGCGGACGGCCCCGTCGAGGTGGCAGTGCAGCTCGGCCTTCTTCCAGCCGAGGTACGGGTTTATGTCAGCGAGTAGATGTGCGGGAGCTCGCGATACAGCCCGGCGTAGTCGAGGCCGTAGCCGATCACGAAGCGGTCGGGGATGACAAAGCCGGTGAAATCGATCTTGACTTCGACCTGACGGCGCGCGGGGCGGTCAAGGAGCGCGGCGAGCCGCACCGAAGCCGCTCCCAGGCGAGCGATGCGCCGCCGGATCACGTTCACAGTGAGCCCGGAGTCGACGATGTCCTCGACGAGCAGCACGTGCCTGCCGACGAGCGGCCCTTCGACCATGTGCGCCAACCGGAGCCTGCCGCTGCTCGAGGTGCCCACGCCGTAGCTCGACGCGCGGACGAACTCGAGCTCTGCCGGAATGGAAAGGCTGCGAAGTAGGTCGGCCGCGAAGACGGTCGCGCCCTTGAGGATCACGACCATGACAAGCGGCGTGTCGATGTCGGCGTAGGTGTCGGAGATCTTCCGGCCGAGCCGATGCACGCGCCGGGCGATCTGATCGGCGGTGATCATCGGCCGCCCGGTGGCTCGATCAAGTCGCAGTTCTGTGGTCTGCACCGGCTCGGTGAGCACCTCAGTCATGCAACGTTGAATTTTAAGGCGCGGTCAGACTCCGATCGGGTGCCAGACCGTCTTCATCTCCATGAAGGCGGCGATCAGGTAAGGACTGCGCTCGTTCTCGTCGAGCTTGATCACTCGCTTCACGTTGCCTGCCGCTGATTCTTCGATTGCTTTGATTTCGTCGGCGGTGCAGCCCGCCGTGTCGATCGCGTTCACGTCCATATGCGACGCGAGCCACGGGAGCAGCTCCTTGCGCTGTCCGCTGAGGATGTTGACGACACCGGCGGGAACGTCGCTCGTCGCCATCACCTCCGCGAGCGTCAGCGCGGCGAGCGGCTGAGATTCCGCCGCGAGCGCAACGACCACGTTGCCTCCGCACAGAACGGGCGCGAGCCGGCGCACGAGCCCCGCGAGCGGGGCATCATCGGGAGCGACGATGCCGACCACGCCCGTCGGTTCGGGGATCGTGAAGTTGAAGTAGGGACCCGCGACTGGGTTGACCGCGCCGGTCACCTGCGCAAGCTTGTCGGTCCAACCCGCATACCAGACGAGCGTTTCGACCGCCGAGTCGAGCTCGCGTCGCGCCCGCGCGCCGCCGCCGAGCAACTCGACGAATTGCGCCGCTCGTCCGTCGAGCATCTCCGCCGCGCGATAAAGAATCTGGCCGCGGTTCATCGCAGTCCGGCCCGCCCATGCGGGAAACGCCGTACGTGCCGCGCGCACGGCGTCGCGCAAATCCTTGCGAGAGCCGCGCGGGACGTTGACCCTGCCGCCGTCGGGCCGGTACGCGCGTCCCGACTCCGAGCGCACGAACTCGCCGTTGACGAAGAGCTTGTACGTCTTGCGCACGTCCATCAGTTGAGATCCACGTACGGCAGCAGACCGTGCACGCCGCCCTCGCGGCCGAATCCCGATTCCTTGTAGCCGCCGAACGGCGACGTCGGGTCGAAGCGGTTGAAGGTGTTGGCCCACACGACGCCGGCCCGCATGCGTTCGGCCATCCAGAGGATGCGCGAACCCTTGTCCGTCCACACGCCGGCGCTCAAGCCGTACGGCGTGTTGTTCGCCTTGTCCACCGCTTCTGATGGTGTGCGGAAGGTGAGGACCGACAGCACCGGGCCGAAGATCTCTTCGCGTGCGATGCGATAGGACTGCGAGACATTGGTGAACAGCGAGGGCGGAAACCAGAATCCGCGCGCCGGCAACACGCAGTCCGGCTGATAGAGCTCGGCACCCTCCTCGATTCCGGATTCGACCAGGCCCTGGATCTTCTCCAACTGCGCGCGCGAGTTGATGGCGCCGATGTCGGTGTTCTTGTCGAGCGGATCGCCCAATCGCAGCGTCGAGAGGCGGCGCTTCAGCTTTTCGAGCAGCGGCTCGGCGATCGACTCCTGCACGAGCAGCCGCGAACCGGCGCAGCACACGTGGCCCTGGTTGAAGTAGATGCCGTTGACGATGCCCTCGACCGCCTGGTCGAGCGGCGCGTCCTCGAAGACGATGTTCGCGGCCTTGCCGCCGAGCTCGAGCGTCAGCTTCTTGCCGGTGCCGGCGATCGAGCGCTGGATGAGCTTGCCGACCTCGGTCGATCCCGTGAACGCGACCTTCTTCACGCCGGGATGCGTCACGACCAGCGATCCGGTCTTGCCTGCGCCGGTGACGATGTTGACGACGCCCGGCGGAAGCTCCGCCTGCATGCAGATCTCGGCGAACAACATCGCGGACAGTGGCGTCGTCTCGGCCGGCTTCAGCACCACCGTGTTGCCCGCGGCCAGCGCGGGCGCGATCTTCCACGCCAGCATCAGCAGCGGGAAGTTCCACGGGATCACCTGGCCGGCGACGCCCAGCGGCCGCGGCTTGCGGTTCGGAAATGCCCATTCCAGCTTGTCGGCCCAGCCCGCGTAGTAGAAGAAGTGCGCCGCACTCAGCGGGATGTCGACGTCGCGCGACTCCTTGATCGGCTTGCCGCCGTCCATCGTCTCCACGACCGCCAGCTCACGTGACCGCTCCTGCAGGATGCGCGAGATTCGGAAGAGATAGCGTGCGCGACGCGAAGGTGAAAGGCGCGCCCAAGAATCGAACCCTTTGCCGGCGGCCTTGACCGCGCGGTCGACATCGACGTCGTCGGCCTCGACCACCTCCGCGAGCTTCTGCTCATTGGCGGGATTGATGGTCGGAAATCGCTTCTTCGAATGCGGTTGCACGAATTTGCCGCCGATGAACAACCCGTAGCGCGGCTGGATCTTGACGTGGTCGATCGACTCGGGGGCGGGCGCGTACTCGAAGGTCTGCTTCGCGAGCGCTTGCGATTCCTTCTTGGTAATGGCCATCAATCGACCGTGAAGTAGTCGGCGGACTGATACACGCCGGAGCGCTCCTTGTCGATCTGCATCAGGACATCGTTGAGCAGTGTGGACGCGCCAAGACGCAACCGGTCGGGCGTCATCCAGTCGGGACCGAGGGTTTCGTAAGTGATCACGAGGTAAGAGATCGCCTGCTTGGCGGTTCGGATGCCACCCGCGGCCTTGAAGCCAACTGCGCGGCCGGTCTCGCGCATGAAGTCGCGGATCGCTTCTTCCATCACGAGCGCCACGGGCAGAGTCGCCGCGGGCTGCACCTTGCCGGTCGACGTCTTGATGAAGTCGGCGCCGGCGGCCATGGCGAGAATGCTCGCCTTGCGCACGCTGTCGTACGTGCCGAGCTCTCCCGTTTCGAGAATCACCTTGAGATGCGCGTCGCCGCATGCCTCTTTGACCGCGACGATCTCGTCGTACACGCGCTGGTAATCGCCCGACAGGAACGCGCCGCGGTCGATCACCATGTCGATCTCCTGCGCGCCGGCGCGGACGGCCTGCTCCGTCTCCGCGACCTTGATCGACGTGAAGCTCTGGCCCGATGGGAAAGCGGTCGCGACCGAGGCGATGCGGACCGTGCTCCCGCGCAGATGCTCCACGCAGTCCGCGATGCGCAGCGGGTAGACACAGACCGCCGCCACCGATGGGATGGTCGCGTCGCCTGGCTTCGGCCGGACGGCCTTCGCGCACATCGCGGCGACCTTACCCGGCGTGTCCTGGCCCTCGAGGGTCGTGAGGTCCATGCAACGGATCGCCAGGTCGAGCGCCCAGAGCTTGGAGGACTTCTTGATCGAGCGCTTGGCGAGCGATGCCGCGCGTTCGTTGGCGCCCACCTCGTCGACGCTTCGCACGCCGCGCATCAGGGAGCCGAGGTGGGTGAGGGAGAGCGCCGTCGCCATCGAGGCGATTATGCGACGGCGCTCCTACGGACTACTCCTTGATGGCCTGCGTGAAAGTCTCCTCGTCGAGGCCCTTCACGGCCGCGATGCTGGCGCGCCGGTCGGTCCAGATCGGACGCGCGATGCCGTTGAAGGCGGCGATGCCTTCGTAGTCGCCGTACTGGTTGCCGAGGTCGGCGCCGCTCACGGTCTCGTCGGTCGAGGCGGTCGTGATCCTTACGTTGGACGAGAACGACACGCCGCGGTTGGTCGATTCGGCGAAGTAGATGTCCGTCGCTTTCCGGCTCGCGTCGTTGCGGCTGTCGTTCCAGCTGAGGACGACTGCGCCGGTGATCGGGTCGACCGCGAGCCACTGGTTGAACTGGTCATTGGCGGTGCCATCGTCGATCGCTCGCGGAGCGCTCCAGCTGACGCCGTCGTCCGACTGCGATTCGAACAGCCTCGTGAAGCCCGCGCTGTTGAGGTCCGTCCACGAGCAGTACAGCCGGCCGCCGCTGTCGGCGCCACACGCCGGGTAGATCAGAGCGCCACGTGACGCCTGCGCGGGCGGCAGCGTCTGAAAGACCGCCGCCGTGTTGCTGATCAACCGCGCCGGGCCGAAGGACTGCCCTCCGTCGGTCGACTCCGCAACCCGGATTGCCGGGTTGATGGCGTCGGTCCACGCGACGAAGAGCTTGCCGTCTGCCGTGACGAACGGATCCGCTCCGATGACCGCCGCCTGCCCGCCCTGGCTCGGGCTGACCTGCACGGGATTGGAGAAGGTGACGCCGTGGTCGGTCGAGCGGCTGAGCAGGATCACGTCGTTGTTCGAAGACTTGCCCTGCTTGAAGCTCGCGTTGTCCCAG
>DASSLJ010000217.1:0-2284 GCA_035689585.1 Candidatus Dormiibacterota bacterium | reverse complement strand
CGCCGCGATCCTCGTGCTCCCTGGCATCGCCGTGCACAGCGCGGAGATCGACCTGCTGGGCGCCGTGTACTCGCTGGCCGCGACGTTCGCGTTCTGCTCCGCGCATCTCTCGGTCATGCGGCTGCGCTTCATCGAACCCGCGTTGCATCGCCCGTATCGCATGCCGTGGAACATCAAGTTCGGCCGCGACAGCATCCCTGTGCTGTCCATCGTGGGCGCGCTGTTCATCGGCACCGTGTTCACGCAATTGGTGTTCCAGAACATCTCGAACTCGACGTTCGTGTTCATCGGGTGGCTCATGCTCGGCGCCCTCACGTACCTCGCCTACCGGCGCTACCGCCATGAGCCCCTTTGGGAGCCGCTCGAGGTGCCGCCCGCACGCGAGCGCGAGATGGAGCACATCCCGCTCGAGACCCTGCCGGTCAGTGCGCGCTACAGGATGGGCCGGCGAGAGCGCATCACCGCGCACGCGGCGCGGGCGCAAGATCGGCATGAGAGGCATCGCCCGGGGTGGCAGCTCGAGCTGGAGCTGTTCTTCGCCCGCCACGGAGCGATCCGAGGAGTGCTGATCGTCCTGGTCTTCGCGGGGATCAGCGGTCTGGCTGTGTTCGTGGATCTATCCTCCATCGACCCGACGGGACCCGGGCTCGGCTGGTCGCCCGGCCTGGTCAGCGTGGCGTTCATCGCCGCGTACCTGCTGAACCGAAGCCACTCCGAACAGTAAGCGCTCCGGATAGTCCGGACTATCCGGGTGGTTGGGCCCTCCAATGCACGGTTAGTCCGGACTATCCGTGAAATCAGGCTTCGAGCCTGTATCCCACCCCGGGCTCGTTGACGATGTACCGCGGATTCGCCGGATCGTCACCGAGCTTCTTGCGGATCTGCGCGACCACGTAACGCGTGTTGTATTTGTCGCCGACCGCGTACTCGCCCCACACCTGGCGCAACAGCGTGGTGTGGCTTACGGGCTTGCCGGCGTGCAGCGCCAGGTACCGAAGCAGCTCGTACTCCGTCGGTGTCAAGTGGACCGTCTTTCCACTCACGGAGATCGACCGGCGCGCGAGGTCGATCTCGAGGTCGCCCGTTCGCACCACCGGCTCACCCGCGGTCACGTCGGCCTGGCGGCGCAGAACGGCGCGAATCCGCGCGACGAGCTCCTCTGTTCCGAAAGGTTTGACGACGTAGTCGTCCGCGCCGGCGTCGAGCGCGCGCACCTTGTCCTTCTCTCCCGGCATCACCGAGACGACGATGACCGCGGCCCTTGTCGCCGGCCGCAGCGCTCGCAGCGTCGCAAAACCGTCCATCCCGGGCAAGCCGAGGTCCAGCAGGATCACGTCCGGCCTCCACGTCGCGGCCTCGCGCACGGCCTCTTCCCCGCTTCCGACCGCGCGCACGTCGAAGTCGTGGTACTGCAGCCCGGTGCGCAGCGCGCGCTGCATCTCGACCTCGTCGTCGACGACGAGCACGCGTCCGCTCATTGGCGTGCGGCGACGTGCGCGAGCGGCAGCGTGAACGTGAACCGCGGACCGCGACGGCGGTTCTCCGCGGTGATCGTTCCTCCATGCGCCTCGACCACGCGCTTCGCGATCGCGAGCCCAAGACCGGTTCCCGACGCGCGGCGGCTCCAGAACGTATCGAAGACGTGATCCATGTCGCTCGAAGCGATCGCCGGTCCATCGTTTTCGACCCACGCTTCGACGTGATCGTCGATCAAGAGCGCGCCGATCTCGATTCGTCCGCCGGTCGGCGACCATTCCACTGCGTTTTCGAGCAGGTTCCCGATGACGCGTCCGAGCTGAGTGTCGTCGACGTCGACCGGCGGAAGGTCGTCCGGTATACGAACCGCGACTTCATGACTTTTCAGCTGTGATCGCATTTCCCTGACCGACGCACCAACGACCTCCGCGAACGAATGCGCCTCGGTCTCCATCCCGACGCCGGCCTCGAGGCGCGAGAGCGCAAGCAGGTCGCCGACCATGCGGTCCAATCGCGTGGCCTGGCGGTCGAGGTCGCCCAAAAGCTCGCGCTGGTCTGCCTGGAGTCCGGCCTGTGGCGCGGTCAGCGCGGTGAGACCGGCGCGCAGCGCGGCGATCGGGCTCTTGAGCTCATGGGACATCGACGAAAGGATCGCCGCCTTGAGCCGGTCGGAGGCTTCGAGACCGCGCGCCCTCTCGCTCTCCACAGCCACACGCCGGCGATCAAGTAGAAGGTCTGCAAGACCGATGTGAGCCGCGAGCATTCGCAGCTCCGGTGGATCTGACCTTTCGGGATCGATCGCCGCGAC
>DASSLJ010000216.1:0-4328 GCA_035689585.1 Candidatus Dormiibacterota bacterium | reverse complement strand
CCGCCGACCGCGGCGTCGATCACTCCGAGCATTCCCGGCAACGTGACGAGACTGTGGAACACCGATCCGAGGCGAGACGCGCCAACGGGTTCCACGCCCAGGGTCTGGAGCACGCCTTGCAGATCGTCGTGAGGGCTCGTCGTGAAATGCGGCTCCAACTCGGGATGGAGGTTGAGGTAGGCGTTGCGAATGCGGTTCATCGCCACGACCCACATGTAGTCATCGAGGTTGAGCATCAGCAGCCGTCGAACGGTCAGCAGGCCGACGAAGAAGACGACCGACAGCATGAAGATCGCGACCGAGACGAACGCGGTCCCAAAGTGATCGGCTTGCGCGACCAGGGCCAGCGCGATCACCGCGCCCGAAAGAATCGCGAGGAACATGTTCACGCGGCCGAACGACTCCTGGTACGTGAGCGAGCGCGCAGAGAGAAGGCTCCAGTGCTCGGTCGCCAGGATCTGGATGACCTCGGAGTCGCGACGCTGAGGCGGCAGCTCAGTCGACATCAGTCGCGAGGAAGATAGCGAGGCAGATCGTCGAGCGAGGCAAGACCTCGCTTTTCGAGAAACGACGCAATGCCGTCGTGCACCTCCGCAATCGCGCGCGGATCGACAAACGTCGCAGTACCCACCTGCACGGCGGCGCACCCCGCCACGAGAAACTCGAGCGCGTCCTCGGCACGAGTGATTCCGCCGATGCCGATGACAGGGATGCGCACCGCTCGCGCCGCCTGGTGCGCGAGATGGACGGCGAGCGGACGGATCGCCGGCCCCGAAAGGCCGCCAGAACGAAAGCTCAGCCTCGGCCTGTAGGAGTTGAGGTCGATCGACATCCCGACGAACGTGTTGATCGCGCACAGCGCGTCCGCGCCCGCGGACTCGACGGCGCGTGCGATGACCCCGATGTCGCTGACCATCGGTGTGAGCTTCACCCACACGGGGAGCTTTGTCGTCTTCCGGACCGCTTCAGTCACCGCGGCCGCGGCACGCGGGTCGTTGCCGAAATACAGGCCGCCTTGCTCGACGTTGGGGCACGAGATGTTGATCTCGAAGCCGGCGACACCGGGCACGCCATCGAGCCGCGCCGCGAGTTCGCCGTACTCCGACGCCGACTCGCCGTTGATGTTGACCAGCACCGGGAAATCCCACGATGCCCACTGCGGCGCGTAATCGCGAACCAACGCGTCGACGCCCGGCCCCTGCAGACCGATGGCGTTGAGCATCCCGCTCGGCGTCTCCACGATCCGAGGAGGCGGGGTGCCCTGGCGTGGACGCAGGAAGATGCCCTTGCTTACCATCCCTCCGAGCTTGCGCCGATCGAGCAGAGGCACCTCGGTTCCGTAACCGAAAGTCCCCGACGCTGCGATCACCGGTCCGCGCAGCCTCAGTCCAGCCCGGTCGACGGACATGTCCACCGTCACGACGTCACGGCGTAGGACAGATGCGACGGGAGCGCGGTCCAGTCGATGTCGCGAGCGCGATAGACCGGGCCTTCCTTGCACGCGCGGTCGTAGCCGCCACGATTGAGCGGAACGGCGCATCCGAGGCACACGCCCGTGCCGCACCCCATGTAGGTCTCGACCGCGACCTGAGCCTCCGGCCATCGCTCGGCGACGGCCGCGAGCATGCGATTCGGTCCGCACGCCAGGACCACGTCGCCATCCGGCGCAGCCGCGACGGCGGTGCCGTGGAATCCGCGTGATCCGTCGTCGGTCGCCCACACGATCGCGTCACCCTCGGCCTCACGGCACAGCTCGTCGGCGGTGCGCGCGCCGTGGACCCACGTGACGTGTGCGCCGGCATTGTTTGCATCGCGCGCGGCGAGCGGCATCGGCGCGACGCCAAGACCTCCGCTGACGAGCACCACGCGTGAACCGCTGATCTCGAACGGCCGGCCGAGCGGGCCGAGGCAGCTGACGCGGTCGCCGGATTCCATCGCCAGCAGCTGCGAAGTGCCGACGCCGACGGCCTTCAGCACGATCTCGATCTCGTCGTCCACAACGCGGTAGACCGAGAACGGGCGCCGCAGCAACGGGCCGGGCGACCATCCGAGATTCACGAACTGCCCTGCGCGGACCGACGCCGCGATCTCGGGAGCGTGCATCGTGATGACGAACATGCCGCGCGCGACCTCGCGCCGGCCGGTTATCGGCGCGTCAAGCAGAAACACTTTCGCGCCACTCGCCGATCGTCCTCACCTCCATCTCGTCGCGCGCGTTGACGGCCGATTCGAGCAGCGCGGCCGCAGTGTCGAGCGAGGTGAGGCACGGGATGCGGCGCTCAACGGCGGCCCGGCGAATCTCGAAGCCGTCTTTGATCACCGGATTGCCATCACCGGGGTCCTCGTAGATGTTCGACATCGTGTTGATCACGAGCTGGACTTCGCCGCGCACGATGACGTCGACGACGTTCGGCGACTCCTCACCGATCTTGTTCACCACGCGTGGCGAAAACCCTGCTGCCTTCAGCGCGCGCGCGGTGCCATCGGTCGCGACGAGCTTGCATCCAAGCTGCACCAGGCGCGAGACGATCGGAAACAGCTCGGGCTTGTCGGCGTCGGCGATCGTGAGCAGCGCCGTGGCGCCGCGCTCGACGTGCATCCCGGAAGCGGCGAACGCTTTGCGCATCGCCTCGTTGAGCGTGCGTGCGATGCCGATCGCCTCGCCGGTCGACTTCATCTCCGGGCCGAGGTACGAATCAACCTTCGCCAGCTTGTTCATCGAAAAGACCGGCGCCTTGACCGCGACGAGATCACGGCGGGGATACAGGCCGGTCTTCCAGCCGAGCTGCGTCAGCGTCTTGCCGAGCATGACGTCGGTGGCCAGCTTCACCATCGGCACGCCGGTGACCTTGGAGAGGAACGGCACCGTGCGTGAAGCGCGTGGATTGACCTCGAGAACGTACACGCGGCCGCGGTGCACCACGTACTGGACGTTGACCAGGCCGCGGATGCGGAGGTGCCTGGCGATCCGCACCGTGTAGTCGACGATGCTGTCGATCTCTCCACGCTCGAGGCCCGGCGCGGGATAGACCGCGTACGAGTCGCCGGAGTGGACGCCCGCGCGCTCGACGTGCTGCATCACGCCCGGGATCACGACCGTCTCGCCATCCGAGATCGCGTCGACCTCGGCCTCGATGCCCTGCAGGTACTTGTCGATCAGCACCTGCCCGCGCGGCATCGCGCCGATCGCCCAGACCATGTAGCGGCGCAACTCGTCGCGGTTGCGCACGATCTCCATCGCGCGACCGCCCAGCACATACGAAGGACGCACCAGCACCGGATAGCCCGCGCGGTCGGCGATCGCCTCCGCCTCTTCAACCGTCGTGGTGGTCCCGCCCGTCGGCTGCGGGATGCCGATCGCCTCGAGTGATGCCGCAAACGCACGCCGGTCTTCCGCGAGGTCGATCGTTTCGACGCTCGAGCCGAGGATCGGAACGCCGCTGCGCTCGAGCGAGTCGGCGAGGTTGATCGCGGTCTGGCCGCCGAACTGGACGAGCGCGCCCGACGCGCGCTCGGTGCGCGCGACGTGGAGCGCGCCCTCGAGGTCGAGCGGCTCGAAGTACAGGCGGTCCGACGTGTCGAAGTCGGTGGAGACCGTTTCGGGGTTGGAGTTGACCATCACAGCGCGCACGCCTCCGTCGCGCAGTGCCCATGCGGCATGGACGGAGCAGTAGTCGAACTCGATGCCCTGGCCGATGCGTATGGGGCCTGAGCCGATGACCTCGGCGGTGTTACCTTCGACCGGCCGCGCCTCCGACTCCTCTTCCCAGCACGAGTAGTAGTAAGGCGTCGCGGCTTCGAACTCGCCCGCGCACGTGTCGACGAGCTTGTAGGTCGGCAGCGCAGGCTCGACGCTGTCGCCTCGGAGCACGGTGATCATCGTGTCCGAGAAGCCGGCACGCCGCAGCTCATGCACATCGCCCTCGACTTCGAGCCGCGTGATGTTGGCGAGCCGGTCGATGAACCAGCGATCGATGCCGCTGCGCTCGGACAGCGACGCCGGGTCCATGCCGTTGCGCAGCGCGTTGAGGAGCGCGAACAAACGGCGGTCGTTGGGCTGGTCGATCGTCTCTGGGCCGAGCTCCCACGCGGCGGGCTGCTTCTGCTCGAGCGAGCGCAGCGCCTTGACCAGGGCCGCCTCAAACGTGCGCTCGACGGCCATGACCTCGCCGGTCGACGCCATCTGCGTGCCGAGCCGTCGGTCGCCGGCCGGGAACTTGTCGAACGGCCATCGCGGGACCTTCACCACGCAGTAATCGATCGCCGGCTCGAAGGCGGCGAAAGTGCGGCCGGTGATCTCGTTGCGGATCTCCTCCAGCCTCCTGCCC
>DASSLJ010000215.1:0-3585 GCA_035689585.1 Candidatus Dormiibacterota bacterium | reverse complement strand
CGGGATGCGGGCGAGCACCGTGGGGTTCGCGATCTTGTAACCGTTCAGGTGGAGGATCGGGATCACGGCGCCGTCGCGCGCGGGATTGACGAACTTGTTGGAGTGCCAGCTGGCGGCGAGAGGGCCGGTCTCGGCCTCGCCATCGCCCACGATGCAGAAGACCGTCAGCTTGGGATTGTCGAAAGCAGCGCCGTATCCATGCACGAGCGCGTAGCCGAGCTCACCGCCTTCGTGGATCGAGCCCGGAGTCTCCGGCGCGTTGTGGCTCGGGATGCCGCCCGGGAACGAGAACTGGCGGAACAGCTTCCGCAGCCCTGTTTCGTCCTGGGTCACGTCGGGGTAGCGCTCCGTGTACGTGCCCTCGAGGTACGCGTTGGCGACGCCGGCGGGGCCGCCGTGACCTGGGCCCATGATGTAGATGGCATCGAGGTCGCGCTGCTTGATCACGCGATTCGCGTGCGCGTAGATGAGATTGAGGCCGGGCGTGGTGCCCCAGTGTCCGAGCAGCCTCGGCTTTATGTCCTCGAGCTTCAGCGGCCTCCGGAGCAGTGGGTTGTCGAGGAGGTAGATCTGGCCGACCGAGAGGTAATTGGCCGCCAGCCAGTAGTCGTGAATCGCTTCGAGCTCGTCCGCCCCGAGCGTCTGAACAGACGTCAGGTCGGGTGCCGCCGATGCGCTCGCGGTTCCCATCTCTAGCCCATCAGGAATCGTGGCAGATTGGCGCGAGCGGGTCGACCGGCCGTCGCCGTTGCGTCCGATAGGCCCTTCCCGTGCGCACGGGATGGGGACACAGTTGGGCACCAGGAGGTTTGATGATGGGAATCTGGGCCTGGCTCATCTTGCTGGCGTGGTCGGCGGCGCTCGCGACGGCTGCGCAATACACGCTGTTCCGGAATGACCGCAAGTCGAACGACTACGACTGGGTCTACATCGCAGGAGGCGCGTTACTCGGCGGTTTCACGGCTCACGTCTGGTATCCGATCTCCGGCCTACCAGTGGTCGACGGCCTGAACTTGGTGCAAGCGCTCGTCGGCGGACTGTTCGGTGCCGTGATCGTGGAAGCGGTGTACCGCTTCTTCATCCGGCCGCGGCAGGCGCCCGCCTGAGTCGAGTCGGCATCGTAGTCCGCAGGCGCGGTTAGGAGCGAGTCACAAACCGGCTGTTTGCGGTGCTCTCATAACTAGCCGGATTTGAAGCTGTCGCGCACGCGTCTTCTACAGATCGCCATCGTGGGCGCCGTCGGCGTGGTCGTCCTCACCGCCGGCGCGTATGCCGCGCTGTCGTTGCAGCATCACGACAATGCCTCGGGTCAGAGCTCGAGCGATCCCAACGAACGCTGCTCACCGAGCCCGTGCGGCGCGCCGGCGGGATTCGAGGTCGACGTCACGTCCACGGACGTCAAATCCGGCTACCTGCTGCTGACCGTCGTCTTCCGGAACCACACCACGCCGCAGCTGTTCGAGGCGGTCAGCTACCGCCACACGAGCCCGGCCGACTTCACTCTTCACGCCGGCGGCAAGACCTATCAGCCAATCTTCAACTCGGACTGCCCGAGCTGGCCGGACCTCGACGTACCGCGAGGCTCGACATCACCTCCTCGCAACATCTGCTTCGCCGTGGGCTCGACCCCAGGTGCCACTCTGGTCTGGAATCCCGATCTCGGCGTGATCCCTCGACCGGTGTCGATTGCGCTCGCTTGAGGGGTGCTTGAGCGCCTGTTGAAGGGCGCGACGGACGCTGCCACCGTCGCAGTCAACCCGCTCGCAGCGCAGTGCTGCAGCTGTTCGGAGAAAAGTGATGGCAGCAATTCAGCGAACACGGATCTCGTCGTCTATGGGCGGTGCTTTCGTCATCGCCGTCTCCGCCGCTCTGCTGATCGGCGGGACGGGCGGTTACCTGGTGCGCGCGGTGACCTCGCACGGCTCGGCAGCAGCGCAAGCTGCCGTCAACCGACCGGCGGCGGACAACGAGGACATCACGCAGTCGGACCTCACCCGCGCGCAGCCGCCGAGCGCCACGGTTCCGGACTGGGTCCAGAAGTACATGGAGAAGGCGCCGGCTTCGCAGTTCAAGGTCGACGACCTGATCGAGAACCTGAGCTACGCGGGGACGGTCTCAACCGAGCAGGTGCCCTCCGAGGCAATGGAGTTCCAGCCCTAAATTCGCGTACGGCGAGTGTGCAGAAAGTGGTCCGGCAGGCCGAATCCGACCGCTGACTGCACACTCGCGCGCAACCAAGCCATGCGCAGTCGTGTTTCTCGATCGTGGCGGTGCGTCTGGAATTTGAACCAACACGTCTAGCATCGACCTGACATGCCGATGTCTTGCTCGGTCTGCGGCCACCCCCTGCCTGTCGGGGCGCGTTTTTGCCCGAACTGCGGAGCGGCCGTAGGCCCGTTCCTCGGCACCGAGGAACGCAAGCTGGTCACGGTCCTGTTCGCCGACCTCGTCGACTCGACCGGGCTGGCGCGACGCCTCGACGCCGAGCGCACACGCGAGGTGTTGAGCGGCTTCTTCGACGCCGCGACCGAGGAGCTCCAGGCGCTGCGCGGCCGGCCCGAGAAGTACATCGGTGACGCCGTCATGGCGGTTTTCGGCCTGCCCCAGGTGCACGAGGACGACGCGCTTCGCGCCATCCACGCCGGACTCGCGATTCGCGCCCGGGCGCGGCGGCTCGGGGAGGACATGGAGTCGGGCGGTCCGCTCGAGGTCCGCGTCGGCGTGGAGACAGGCGAGGCCGCGACCGGCGTCGGCCCCGCGGGCCAGCTGCTCGTCACCGGCGCGGTCGTCAACGCCGCGGCGCGCCTGCAGACCGCCGCGCAGCCGGGGCAGCTGCTGGCCGGGCCGACGACGTACGCGCTGACCGCGGAGAAGGTCCTGTTCGGTCGCAAGCGGCGCGTACGCGCGAAGGGCTTCGACGTGACGCTCGACGCCTACCCGGTCGAGAGCATCACCGCCCGGTCCGCTCGCCGTACCATCCCGTTCGTCGGTCGCGTCAACGAGCAGGCCATCCTCGGCGAGAGCCTCGGGCTTGCGAGCACGACGGGCAAACCGGTGCTCGTGACCATCGTCGGCGAGCCGGGCATCGGCAAGTCGCGAATCGCCGACGAGCTGGCTGCGGGATTGAGCGCTGCGGTGCGCGTCTTGCGCGGCCACGCGCGAAGCTTCACCGACAGCGCGACGTTCTCGCCCGTTGCGGCGATCATTGCGGACCTGGCCGGCATCAAAGACGAGGACCCGGAAAACGTCGTGCGCAACAAGCTGCATGCGCTCGTCCTCGAATGTTGTGAAGCGGGCGACGTCGAACGCACCGCCGACCGCCTCGCGTTGCTCTTCGGCGCCGCCACCACCGCACGCGACGAGTCGACGTTCGTGCAGGACGTCCAGGCGGGTTTCATCGACCTCGTCGACGGCCTCGCGCGGGACCATCCCGCCCTGCTGATCTTCGACGACGCGCACACGATGCGACCCGCGATGCTCGACCTCGTCGAGCGGGTCGGCACTCCGGGGAGGCGCGGCCCGCGCCGCGCGCTGGTGCTGGCGCTGGCGCGCAAAGAGTTGCTCGACGACCGGCTGACCTGGGGC
>DASSLJ010000214.1:0-5381 GCA_035689585.1 Candidatus Dormiibacterota bacterium | reverse complement strand
ACGTGGGTGTCGTCGACGACCTCGACGCTGTCCACGCTCTTGAGGTCGGACTTGCGGAGCGAGCCCGTCGTCGTCTTGTAGCGCTCGATGTTGGCCTTGACGGAGGCTCCGTTGAAGGGAGTGCCGTCCTGGTACTTGACGCCCGAGCGCAGCGTGAACTTGAAGTTCTTCGGGTCCGAGGTGTCCCACTGCGTCACGAGACCGGGTTGGATCTTCAGGGAGGGATCGATCGTGAAGAGCGAGTCGTAGAGGTTGTAGAAGACTTCGCGCTCGACGAGCAGCGACGAGTTCATCGGGTCCAGGGTGTGTAGCTCGCTCTCGAGCGCGATGGTCGCGGTGCCGCCGGGCTTGGGCGAGCCGCTGCTGTTGTTCGTCCCACCGCTGCCGCCGCCGCCACATGCGGCGACGAGCAAGACGGAAATAAACGCCAGTGCGACTCGTCTCATCTGTCTACCTCCCCGCGGGCCGGCTCTGCGTCCGGCTATGTAAAGAATTTAATAGCTTGCGGAAGGAGGCGTGGTCAAATTGGCCATTACGGGACCAGCCGCAGGTGGGCGGGCGCGGGGCGGCCGTCCAGCCGATCGGCCAAACCGCGGAGCCGGGCGGCCATCCACGGCCGGAACGACGGCCGCGTAACCCCGGGCACGAGACGCGCCCGGTCTTCAGCGGTCCGGACCATGGTCCGGTGGGCCTCCAGGATGAGTCGTTCCGAGGTGTATTGGTCCATGTGGGCCATTATAGGTGCACGTCTCTTGAAATAGTCAAACAACTAATTGTTCAACCTGATAACATAGCTGGTAACCTATGCCGGCGAGCAGCAGCGACGTTCCTCGCATCCCGATCCGGGTCGCGCCGTCGGCGCCGCTGGAGCTCATGTGGCTGATCCACTGGACGGGCGCGGGCCACTCGCACGGAGGCGACTACGCGAACCTCGACGAGCTGCGCCGGCGCCATGCGGCGGAGCTCGAAAAACTGTGGGGCGAGCGGCTCGCGCCGTATTCGACCGAGATGCTCGTGCTGTCACATCGCTCGGGGACGATGCTCGACCTGGACCTGAAGCGGTTCTTCAGCCGGATCGATGCGGCGATCGAAGAGCCGCATGTGCCATCTCTTCTCTCCGAGAGCCCAAGAGAGCGCGAGATCGTCAAGGAACGCCTGGACCGGCTGCGCGCGGAAGCCACGTTCCGCAAGCGCTACATCGGCGTGCTCCGCAACCTTTGGTCGGACATGGAGGCGGAATGGGACAGGGTGGGCATGCCCGCGGTGGTCGCCGAGGCGGAGAGATGGGAGCGAACCGTTGACGCCGGGGCTCCATACCGCCAGGTCCTTCAGGTCCAGCACATCTGGCCGCCGCGACCCGAGATCGACGGCCTCGCCGACGCCGCGGCAGGAGAGGGCAACCTGATCCTTACGCCGACCTGGTTCGGCGGCAAGATCCACGTGCTGGAGTTCGACGGTCTCATCTATGTCGGGCGCGGAATCAGGTTGGGCGAGCCGTCGTTCAAGGAGGTCGCGGTCGAGGTCTCATCGCACATCAAGGCGCTTGCCGACCCGACGCGCCTGGCGATCCTGCTGCGGCTGGCGCGCGACCCGGCATCGGTCACGCAGCTTGCGCGGCAGTTCAACCTTTCTCAGCCCACGGTCAGCGCGCACGTCCAGGTCCTGCGCGAAGCGGGATTGCTGGAGGAGAAGACAGTCGGCCGGAGCGCTCAGCTGAGCGCGAGCGAAGAGGCCCTGCACAGCATGTTCGCCCACGCGGAGGAGCACCTGATCAGAGCGTTCCGGTCCTAGCTGCGACCAGCACCTCGAGCGAGTCGACCAGGCGCGGTCCCGGCCGGTTGAAGTAAGCCGAACCGTCGAGCACCACGACGCGAGCGGCGCCGGTGGATCCGATCTGCTCGCGCATCGCTTTTGCTTCCTCGCGTGCGCGCGCCTGCCCGAACCCGCATGGGGCGAGGACGAGCAGCTCCGGCCGCGCGTCACTCACATCCTTCCATCCGAGCGCGATCGATGGCACGCCCGGCTTCGCGAGTGGATCATCGATGCCCGCCAGCTTCAGCAGGTCCGGTGTCCAGTGCCCCGCGCGGTACGGCGGGTCGAGCCACTCGAGGAAAACGCCGCGGACTCGAGGCAGTCGGGACGCCCGCTCCGATGCGATGTCGATGCGCCGCCGCAAGCTCGTCATCAGCGTGGTGCCGTCGGCCCCGCACGCGCTGGCAAGCTCCTCGATGTCGTGCAGCACGTCCTCGAGTGAATGCGGATGCTGGCGGATCATGCGCACGCCGCGAAGCTCGTCTGCGACCTGATCGGCGGGAATCGCGCATACGTCGCAGATGTCCTGCGCCACCACGAGGTCCGGCTCGAGCCGATTGATCGCATCGGTGTCGACCTCGTACAGCGAATGTCCGTCGCGGGCTGCTACTGCGACCGCGTCCTCGATCTCGGCGCTGGTGCGATTCTGCAGATCGAGCGTCGACCGCGTCACGACCGGGAGCGAAGATGCCTCGGGCGGATAGTCGCACTCGTGCGTCACGGCGACGAGCTGGTCGCCGAGCCCCAACGCGAACAGCGACTCGGTGGCGCTCGGGAGCAGAGAGACGATTCTCACGCTTCGGACCGGACGCGGTCGACGACCTGCTTCAGCGCCTCGTATGGCTGCGCGCCGAGGACGAGATAACGGCGAGCGAAGACATGCGCCGGTATCGCGTTGATGCCGACGGACGTCGCGATCTCCCGGTTCTCGTCGATGACGGCGTCATACCGATTCTCCTCGAGCGCGCGGCGGAGGTCTGTCCCTCCAAGGCCGATCGATTCGCCGATACGCACCAGGTCATCGATGTCCTCGAGCTTTCCCGTTCCCTCCCAGTGCGCTTTGAACAGCGCGTGATGCATCTCGTCGAACTTGCCATGTTCGCGCGCAAATTCTGCGGCCCCAAGCGCGCGTCGCGAATTGATGATCACATCGCGTGAGCGCATCTCGAGTCCGACCGACTGCGCGACCGATTGCATGTACGCGTGCATCTGCTCGGCGCGGCCACGGCCGAAATACACATCGCGGGGAATGCCTTCGATCGGCGCTTCAGGATGTAGCTCGAACGGCCGCCACGTCAGCTGGACCGCCCCTTCGCGTTCGAGCTCTTCGACCCGGACCGAGTCGATGTAGCACCACGGTCAAACGTAGTCCGAGAAGATCGTCAACTCGACCGGAGCAGCGTCCATCTTCCTAAGCATCCCTTAATCAGCCGGTGGCAGAATGGGCTGAGAGGTAAAGGGGGTACCACCACTTGGTGCCCGCATCGAATCCGGAAGTCAGGAGGTGCACATGGCAGAGACGAAGACGTTCGTCGTGAACGCGCCCGTTTGGATTGATCTGTCGAGTACCGATCCGGCCGGCGCACGTGAGTACTACTCGAAGCTCTTTGGGTGGAAGGCAGAGCCGGAGAAAGACCCGGCGGCGGGCGGATACGCGATCGCGCGCCTCGACGGCAAGGATGTTGCAGGCATAGGCGGAACACAGGACCCGAACGGCCCCTCCGCCTGGATGGTCTACATCGGCACGCGAGACGCCAACTCGATGGCGAAGAAGATCGAGGCCGAGGGTGGGAAGGTCGTGGCGCCGCCGTTCGACGTTATGGACGTCGGCCGCATGGCGGTCTTCCAGGACCCCACCGGCGCCTTCGTCTCCGTGTGGCAGCCGCAGACGATGCCCGGCTTCAGCGTCATGCGGAAGTCGGGAGCATATTCATGGGCCGAGCTCAACGCCCGCGGCATCGGCAACGCCAAGCAGTTCTACAAGAAGGTGTTTGGTTGGGGCACGAAGGACAGCCCCATGGGCGAAGGCCAGGGCGACTACACCGAGTTCAAGCTTGGCGACGAGAGCATCGCCGGCGGCATGGAGATGAACCCGATGGTGCCGAAAGAGGTGCCTTCCTACTGGATGGTCTACTTCGGCACGACCAACGTCGATAAGTCGTTCGACAAGGCGATCGAGCTCGGCGGCAAGGAAATGGTTTCCCCGATGGACTTTCCGGGCGGTCGATTTGCGATCGTGTCCGACCCGCAGGGCGCGATGTTCGGCCTGATGAGCTCGGACCAGTAGCCGGCAGTCGTCAATCAACGGCGGGCGCCGGGGCGCCCGCCGTCACATCTTCCGCGGAAACGAGTACGAAATTATCCTTTCGGTCAGGATCTTGCCTTCATCGTTCAGCAGCCACGTCTGAGCCGAAGGAAACGTCTTCTCGCCTGCAGGTCCGCCCGCGGTGTCGACCTCGTACATCATCAGCGCGTTGCGGTCGTCCCCGATGGCGGCGATGACCCGCAAGCTACCGGGGATCACCTGGCGTGCAAACTGGCGCAGCCCTCTCGGCGCGTCCATGTACTCGTCGATGCCGGCGAGGCGGCCCGCCGGGCTGAAGAACTCCACGTTGGTGGCGAGGTTGTTGCGTGCCGCCTCAAGGTCGTGGTTGGTCCACGCTTCGAGGTGCGCCCGCGCCAGCGCGACGGCTCTCGATTCTGTCATCTCGCGCTCCTCAGGAATTGTCGACGTAGTGGCGCGCCACTTCGGCGGCGACGCGCGCGTTGTTCACGACCAGGTCGACGTTCAGGTCGAGCGAGCGCCCGCCTGACAGCTCCGCCATCCGCTCGAGCAGCCGCGGCGTGACCGCTCCGCCGCGGACGTCACCGACGTCGTTCACCGCGCGCATCGCCATCGCTTCCGCATCGTCCAGGTCGTAGGGCGGCGGAATGGCGACGACGACTCCGCGCGTCCCGACCGCCCATGTTGCGCGCAGCACTTGCGCGGCTTCGTTCGAATCGTCGACTCTCGCGCCGGCGGGGCAGCCGCTGCGACTTGAGTAGAACGCCGGAAACTCATCGGTGCCGAAACCCAGCACCGGAACGCCGAGCGACTCGAGGCGTTCGAGCGTGAGGCGCAGGTCGAGGATGATCTTCGCGCCCGCGCAGAACACGGCGACCGTCGAGCGCGCGATCTCGTCGAGGTCTGCCGACTCGTCCTCGGGATGGCCGCGATGCACGCCGCCGATGCCGCCGGTCGCAAAGAAACGAATGCCGGCAAGCGACGCGGCGCGGACAGATGCGGCCACCGTCGTAGCGCCGATTAGGCGCTTGACGAGCGCGACACCGAGGTCCCGCGCGCTCACCTTCACGGCATTGCCCGAGGCCACACGTTGAAGGTCGTCATCGTCGAGTCCGACCTTCAGCTTTCCATCGATGACGGCGATCGTCGCCGGCACCGCCCCCGCGTCGCGGATGGCGGCCTCGCACCCATGCGCCGCGCGCAGGTTGTGCGGCGGCGGAAGTCCCTGGCCGACGATCGACGTCTCCAGCGCAACCACCGGCCGCCGGGCGGCGAGCGCCCCGGC